>NZ_JAFNNR010000003.1:0-288852 GCF_026536645.1 Gilliamella sp. B3801 | reverse complement strand
CCGATAACAAACTAAAACGGGTAATAACGCCATATATTTTGCGTAAGTCACTCTCAACAGGCAGGTCACTTAGGGAACGAATCGCCGTTGCCAGCACATTTTTAACCGCAGGATTAAACGAAAATGATGCTTTTTGGTTGAGTATATCATCGGGCGATAAGGTTTTATCAGGGCTGGTAAAGTCAATGGTGTAATGCCATGGCTGGTTGAGCTGTTCATCACCTTGTACGTGTAAAACAGAAACCGGCGAAATCAGATTATCAACCGTTAAGGTGTAGCGGTTGTGGCTGACCTCGCCCATTAATTCATTCAGTAAACTTTCACCGACTTGATTGATAAGGCTGGTTATTTTGTTCGCCATGGGTTACTCCTTTGTATTTTCGACATTAAGTACGTGTCGTTTTTTTGGTATATCTTAATTGTGCTTTGCCATCAGGCATAAAGTAGGTGCCGTATTTAACAAGTCCACCTTCTTTGAAATAACAGACTAATTCATAACTGAGAACCATTGAGTCATTATTTTTTTCATCGATATTGATATTAATCGATTCAAGTCGTGGTTCATAAATAAGTAGTGTTTGTTCTATAGCTCTCATTAATACATAAGCTGATGACGGTAATGCTTGAAAGATAGTAGACATGTCCGGTAACCCATAATCAGGCATATGGTTAATAGCCCCTGCCCGACTATTTAAGATACGTTCAATGTTATCCATTACACTTATAATCGTTTGTTCTTTTTCGTCTATATCATCCACTGGGATGCCAGATTCGAAATAGCCATATAAGATGTCATATAATGATGCGCTCATTTACTTTTCTTCCACAAGTTTAATGGTATATTGACTAGCAATAATTTCACGTGGTTCAGTTATATAAAGATCACCCCGCTCCAAGACTAATCGCCAAGTGTTATCTTTTAAATTCGGCTCTTTGAAAAGTGCTATAATTCCAACCGCATCGGCTTTTTTGTCAAATGGGATATCAATTGAAATAGCAGTGTCGGGTTTTAATACGACTTCTTTACTTTCAATCAATGTTTCTTGTAAGATTTCACTATCATTATCAACCAGTTCTTGATAGGTGGCTGTATTGAAATTATCGACATCTTTTAATTGATAAATGCGAATTACAACAGGTGATGATCGACTATCATCATCTACATTGAGTTCTGCTCTTGCTTTAAGATCTAAATGTAACGTTCTGACATTCCATTTAAAAACAGAATCTGTAATTTCAACTGCTGTTTCACTTACGCTTTGGGCAATACCACAGCCCGCTAGCGAAATAATTAACAAACTTGCAATTAATGTTTTGATTATTCTCATTTTTAGTCCTTTGTTTGATATGCTCGATAATCAACGCCTGAATAACTTCCCAAATTGACTTTGATTTCGTCTTGAATGGGTTGATTATTTTCGTCAGTTTTATTAAAAGATGCAGTTAATCCTAATCTGCTATTTTTTGATTTTAATTGACTTCTTGGTAGAAAAATTCGTTTAATACACAGCGTTATTTTAGCATCTACTCGATAGCCTAAATAAGTGCGTAATAATGCTAAGATGTCATGGAATAATTGTCCGTCAGGCAATAATTCAGCAATTTGATGTTCGTGTTGTGGCGTTATTGAAATATGAATACTTTGATTGCACTCTTTGAAGCGTGAACCCAATGTTCCACCACCATCTAACCCAATTCGATTAGGTTCCTTTCCACCTAATTTTGCAGGATTATCTATTGATTGCCAAACAGGATAAAATTCACTGACATCAACTTTGGCATCATCAACCATAACTCGAATAAGTCCAACAATCCCTTCTGCTGTTCGTGTTTTTTGTGACATTAGTCCAAGTAATGCAAAAAAACGTGATAATGGCGTGCCAATTTGCTCTCTTATACCTTTGATTCCTAACCCAATTAAACCAAATAAACATTGGGATACGGGATCTCGTCCTCCTTCTATGTAGCTTGCCGGATAGTGGTACTTTAACCAAATGCGATAAAATTGTGTGATGACTCTGTGATTGAACATGTCAAGAAAGTCAGTCATAACTTGATAGTTTTCATCACGACGAATAATGTTATCAATCAAACCTAGTGGTAATACGGCATCAACACCATATAGACCTAAAAATCGCGTTCTTACCGTTGTTGGACGGTTGATATAAGGTGCTTTCTCAATATATTTTAGTTCACTAGCCGGAAATGACATATCCACCGAAGGCGCAAATCGTAACGGATCAGCCGCAGGCGATTCATGTTTCCCTAATATCGGATCTACTGAATACATTTGCTCAAGTAACTGACAAAAACGATAAAAATTGATTCTTGGCAGTTCTTTTTCAAGCATTTGCATTAAAGGGCTGTTTTCGATGCTTTGCTCTGATTCCATACTATTTTGTTTCCTGTAGGTAAACTGATAATAACCAACTGCGTAAATAAATTGACATCGGCATATAAGGCAAAAAATTGATGTAATAATTCACCAAATAACATGACATCACCCTCACCCGAAAATTGAAAACTATTGATAGTGACCTCAATTTCTATACCCCGTTGTAACATGCCTTTAACGGTTCGCTTAATCATGCGATGAGTGACCTCAACTATGCCTTCAAGGCGTCTTCTATTTAATTCGTTGTCCGTCCAGTCGTATAGCGCTAAAGTTCCTCGTAAGACTTCAGCATTCATTAACGATAAGTAATTTGGTGCAAGATGCGATAATATTCGCCAATAAAAACGATCTTCTGTCGGCGGATAACAAGGCATTGTCGGTGAACAAAGATTGCGTACTTTGGCAATACTACTATTTGAATCAAGAAGACTATGAATGCGTGCATTGCGTAGTGCTTTACGTGGTAGCATTCCATTGGTTCCTGTGACTCTTAATGATAAAGTTTCGGTTTCAAGGATTTCGTTTTTATCCCATATTTTTCCACCTAAGATTAGCCATGTGTCATGTAGCCCCGAAGGCCCTTTTCTCACACGTGTGTGATAATACCGTTCTGGTGCGTCGTGACGTAACATTCCACCACGGTGTTTAAAGCTGGTAAATGGTACATAACGATATCGTCCATCATTGGTGATCGCTTCTACATTTTCAACTGAATAAACTTCTATATGCCCGTCCTGTCTTAACAGTGGTCTTAGTAGGTATTCACTTTCTAGCTGATTAACAACAATGGGATCCGCTTCCATGTCAAATAGGTTGATAACAGGGACACAATGCAAACGAATGTTATCATGCCCAAATGGCATGTCGCTTGGCCATGTTTGATTGAGCGTTAATTCTATATCGATATAAGTACATGCTTCTGATATATTGCTTGTTTTTAAACCATGTAAGTCAACAAACATAAATTTTTCACGAAATGCAAAATATTCCAATAGTAGTTGATATCCTGAAAACGCATTATCTGGTTTGAGCCATAGGCGATCTTCTTCACTGAATCCTACTGGTGTAATTTTTCCATCAAGCGTAACTCGTGTTTCTGGATCATCTGAGTAACGAACATGTATTTGTCCTACTTGCTGAGTCAATGCATGATGTAAAGTTGATGCAATTGGTGCATCAGCATTTAGGTATAGGCGTAAACATGATAAATCTAACTGTTCTTTATCCGCCAATTCGCTAAAACCTATACGGATAGTTATCATGCTTCGTCCATCGTGATTAAGCCCTAAAGTCACTTGATTAACTTTTATTGGCTGTAAAGTCACTTCTTGAGTTGTACGAAATGGGCATTTAGTGCCAACTTGTCCAAGTGGCTCGGTTTGTACTTGCAGGCCTTTAGGGATCACTTCTTGACGTGATAGCGTTGTATAATTTGGTGTTAATTCGACAATCGATAATGATGGAATTAAACGTAAATAATGTGGCCAAAGTAAGGTGACTAAGCTTTCTGTTAGTTCAGGTAAATCGTCATCAATTTTTTGGCGTAACCGTCCTGTTAAAAAGGCAAAACCTTCAAATAATCGTTCTACATATGGGTCACGGTCTCCGACACGATCTAAGTTTAAAAAACTTGCCCTATCAGGATGTATTTTAGCAAATTCTTTTCCGGCTTCTCGCAAATATCGCATTTCCGATTCGTAATAGCGTAAAATTAAATCATCCATTGTTAATCTCTTTCATTGTTGTGTTATTTTCACTTGGTTAATTGTTTTTATTACAAAATTTGTATTATTCATTATTTAGTTTTTTGATACTGCCTTTTTACATCATGCTGAGTGCCCGTGCAGGATCAAGCTGCATTAATTCATGTTGTAACAGATCTATTTTCTCTGATAATTCAACTTTTATACCATCTTTTAATTGATTTTTTTGCTTTAATAGCTTTAATAAAAAGCGTTTAACATCAAAGATTAGCTCTGGTTCCCAGTCAAGCAATGTCATTGATTGTTGTTGGTTATTTAAGCCAATCAATAATTTTAATGCAATTTCTTGTTTACCCAGTTGTTCAGCTACTCTTGCTTGCGTATATTGCAGTAAATATCGCTGTTTAGGTGAGCGTAATGTTGGCAAATTTTGTAACCATTGAAATGCTTTTTCCAACGTTTCAGACTGCGCTAATTCGTATGCTTGTTTTTCTATTTCGTTCCAATCGTTTTCACCAGAAATCGATATTGGCGCAATACTGTCACCTTCATCTAAATGATGAATTCTTGCATTGGTTGCAATCCAACTAAGTGTTTCATCATCGGCAAAAGGTGTGCCATTATCGAATGAAAGCCGTTCTATGCCATTCAATCTTTCTAACATCAAACCTATATCAGTTAGAAATATATCCGCCCAAGCTTGATGTGGTGCCCCCATTTTTTGTAGTGACATAATCGTTGCTCGCTGAAGGTCTAACCAAAAATGATTAGCACCTTCCATGAATGCAGCTTCTACACGCTCAAATAGTTCAGACCACTGCTGTTGAATTATTAATCGACTAATATTTTGTTTTAGTTCTGCTCTTGGCGCCGGTAAGCGAGTACGTCCTCGATGATCTGCTGGCGGTAAATCGACAATGGTATCCCAACGTAATATTCGTAAAAAACGACCAGCAGCAAGATATCCTTCTGGCTTTTCGCGTAAAAAAGCCGCCATTTTACGAGCTTGATCCAGTAAATCTCGTTGAGAACCAATTTTGACATCTGTCATTTTTGGAAAAGATTCGGCAGTTGTTTCAGACGAAGCTAAAGATGATGACGATGTCGATTCTTCTGGTTGTGAACTTCTAACTTGTTGTTTTAAGTTATTACTAAAAAAATGTACGAGAGCTGATAAATCAGGTGCTTCAATAGCTTGATCAGGGTTTTCACTGACAAAAAGTGTTTTGATTGTGCTATCTAATTCATTTAATGCAACAATGATACGTGACAGGCATTCGTCAGAAATTGGTTGTAATTGGGTAAGTTGATCAATAAATTTTGCATTAGCCAACCATTCAATCGCATTTTTGCGGACATTATGCCGTGATGGATAAATATTTGTTCCGAATTTTTCAAGTAAGCCGGCTAATAATTCAACACCGTCCGCATATCCTTCTGCGCCGTCAAGATGTAATCGGGCTAGGCAATAATAAGTTGCCACTCGAATATCCTTACTGCTCTGTTTTAATATGTTTTCACTTTCAGTGACGATCAATTCATAATCAATACCTGATAGTTTGGCGATTTCTTCTTTTATTTCTTGAAAAGTATCGTGGTAAGTTAAATCTTCACCTGTAGGTTTTTCTGGACTAATTGGTTCTAGCCAATCCGCCCATTGTTGGGTTAAATTTTTTTTGACTGATTCAGTTGAATCTTGTGTTCCAAATAAACGATTTAACAATTGGCTAAACATAATAATTTTCCATCATTTTAATTAATTTTCAAATACTCTGGTTGGTAAGGTGAAATTACGCAATTTTAACAACGTTAGTGGCCCTTGCCCCAATTGTGTCCTTAATACATATCGTAATTTACCTTCGTCAGATACTTTCCAAACTAGTTCATAACGACTTGAATCAAGCGCTTTTACAGATGCTTTTTCAAGTAGTCTTATAAGTGCCCAATCACCATTGTAGTAATCAAATAGTTTTAACCCTGCCTCATCAGAACTCCAACTGAGTTGAGAAAAAGGTGAATAGCCATCCCCTGGCCAATTGAAGCGTTGCCATGTTGGGGCTTGATTGAAGTATTCTAGTTTTTGTTTATTGATGATTAATTCAGTACGAACAATTTTGTTACCACTACGTGGCATTAAATCGAACGATAAGGTTACATCACCTGATGTGATCAATTCGGATGATAAATCATTAAATAACTCTAATGCATCAAGAAATTTTGGTGAGAAGTTAAGACCTTGAGCATTCACGGTATTGACTATCCAACGTCCGCCTTTCTTTTCTAATACACCGTTTAGTTCATTTATAATAAAGTTATCAATAATTCCAGTATCACTTCGTAAAAAACGAGCAAGTTCAGCTAATGATGCTTCATTTTCACTATTTTTGAATGGATAACGACCCGCAAATGACTTTTCCCATTGATTGACAATGTAATTTTGCCAAATTTCATTAAAACTTTCTGTTGCAGGTGTTAATACTACCTGCCAAGACTGCTCAAGCGGTTGTTTAAATAAGCTATGACCAAAACCTGACCATTCATTACCTAAATTAGCTGCAATTAGATTTCCATAATCTCGAGTTTCGGTTAAGTCAACTGAAGTCCCTTTAAATACGCTTTTTGCAAGTCCTTGCATCATTGCTTTAGGATCGGCGCTATTGGTCACATTTTGTAATTTTAAGCGAACTTGTGTTACTCGAGATAAGTAAGTCTGTAATGAAAGACTATTACTGTTTTCATTTTTTATTAGATTTACAATTGGTGAAAAAGTAGCTGTTAAAGGCCCCGATGCTTCATTATTGGCTATAGGAATAATAGATTGGTTTCTTTTGCCCATAATTTGTTGAGCAGTACGAATTAAATTATCCGATATGCCATCACCTGAATAATCAACTTCAGATTGATATTTAACTACATTGATAAGTGCAATTAGTGGTGATTGGCGATTATCAGCGAGTAACGTTAACTGTTCAATGACATCAGAAACATTGTTAGCTGGCTGCCATTGGATGTTATTTAGAAAATAAGCCCATGATGCTCCATATTCACTAAAGTAGCGATCTTTCAACTGCTGTTTTAATACATTAGGTGATATTGAGGCAATTAAATTGCTTTGGCTCCCTTCCCCTAATACCCAGTCAATTTGTTCTTTGCGTGATTTAGCCGCATCATTTATCTCATCTTTAATGGTTTCTTCCCATGCTTTTCGGGTAAATATACCAGGTACTTCTACATCATTGATAAAAAGTATATTACTGTCAATACCATCAAGCAGTTGATTTAAATTTAGGTTATTGTATTGCTGACTTGCACGTTGAATTATGTCTTGATAAAGCGTATTAACAGCATTTTGAACACCAATTTTATTAATTAATATTTTTTGTACGCCATTTACTAAACGTTTATCTTCTTGTAATGCCCAGTTAGGATTATTTTTTAAGACTTGTCCCCAAAAACGGACAAGATCGGGCATTAGTCGTTGCCAATCTCCATCACTAATACCTTCCGGTGCTCGCCATTTATCTGAGGCAAACTGGCTTAAATATATACCATCGCTTTTATCGGGATGACTTAGCATTAAATAAGCTTTTAAAAAGTCATATGCAGAATCTACTAATTTCAAACGTTCAGGACTATCCGGTGGAAGTTCTGTTAATAGCGTTAAGTAGTCAGTCATTAACGTATGGAATGGTGTTGCAATATTGCGTGAGTTGGTAACTTTATAAGTAAGCCATAATTTACTGAGTAGCTGATCATTATGGTTTAATCCAAATCGATACGATAATGGTGCACCATGTTGTTTACGATGTAATAATTGCTCAATGCGTTGTTGCAATTCAAATTGTGTCTGTAATTTTGTCTTATAATTTTTATTTACCGAATCATCAGCTTGTTTTGCCAGTTCAATACTTCCGTTAATAAGAAATGCATTTTGAAGATAGGATGTGATTAATCCTACTCCCGTAACGAGTATTGCACCTAATATCGCGCAGTTAATAATTAGTCCCCATTGAATGCCCATTCGTCGACCTGACTGTAACTTTGCATCTTCACTGATCGATTCCCATGTTGGCGTCATAGTCAAATAGTTATTTAAGTACGGGATTTCATCATTGGATAAGACTTGATGTGGTGTAAAAAATAATCCACGTATTCGTGGCGAATAGGGAAGTGCTGTCAATGAACTTAAATAACGTTGAATATTAGTAATATTACCTTTTACTAAATCTTGACTTAATTTAAGTAAAAACGAATATGTCGTTTTTTCTTTAATTTGCTGTATACCACGTTTGCTACATTCTGAAGCTAGTTGATTAAGTGATAACACCACAGAATCCATTGATTCTTTATTTAATGTAGGAAATATCAGACCAACGCTTTGCTCGATTCGTCCTGCTTGTGACCATTCGGTTTCTTCCGTTGAGATAAGATAAAGCGGCGAAGACCACTTTAAAATTTTATCTCGAGATTTAAATTGTAATACTGCCTTTTCAATAATTGATTGTTGTTGACGGTTATTGACAAGATAATTTTTAGGCACCACCCAAATTACCGCATTTAATGGTTTTCGTGAAAATGGCAAAAACCGAGAAAGGTGTTTTTTTAAAGCTTGTAACCATGGGATATTAAGTTCATCTTCAATATCTCCACCATAAATCACTAATGTCTTATCATTCAATTGCCATTGTTCTTGAGGTAAGCGAGGAAAAACGCTTTCTATGTCATTTGATTTTCCAAGAACCAGACATTTACGAATTTTGTAGCGCCAAAATATACCTGTAATGTAACGACATTTTTTTTGTATATCGATAAATTCTGAAAATGGAATTACTTTTTTCGTTTTTTTATCTGTTTCAGCAGGATTAAGTGATTCTCTTTTCGCTTTATCTTTTGCTGCTAGTCGTCGACTATTCGTTATTATGGAAGGCGTTAAAAGTAAGCCTAATAAAAATAGCATACAATATATCCAAATTTCTATTTTATGTCCTAATGTTTTGTAACCTAGGTCATCACCCCAAATAGATAGTCCTATAGCTATTGATATGGCCCCTAATAAAATAATGAAAATTAATCCAATTCGTTTCCATTTATTTCTCATTTAACACACCTTTCCTTTTTTATACATTTTTTATCACAGAAAATTGCCATTGGTGTTGGCTTTCTGAAACAATTAAATTATTGTTCTGAGTTATACTCATCATTTCACATGTAAGTGCTAATGCTAACCAATAAGTAAGTTCTGTTGACTTACCGACAAAACTTTCAAGTGAATATATATGTTCTGGTGAAATCTCATGTAGCGTTAATTCTTTAGCCACATCAGCTTTTTGTTTATTACTTATATTGGTTACCCAAAGTTGATTTATTGTTTTAAGTGCACTTTGCATTTCGACCATTTGATTCAGACCTTCTTCTAAATCATTAGCAATCATTGGTCTTAAGATTTCTATCTTTGCAAAATCCAATTTTAAATCTTCGTAATAGTCTTTATTAAGCAGTAAAAAACTGGCCAAAAAAGCAGACCCTTCTGATTTTTGATTATTAATTATAATTAGCTCTAAACCTGAATCTGGTGTATCAATATTTTCTACTATTTTTTTTATATTAGTGTTACGAAAAAGAATTTGCTGTTGTAAAGTAAATTTATTTTCTATGTTAGATGCTCGAATAGCTTGATTTATTTCGTTATCAATAGGTTGATAAGACTTGTCTGATGAATAAACTGTAATATGCAATGTTTCAGATTTAGGCAATAGAGCCAGTATTTTATTAAATTTGATGAATAGATCTTCAAGCTTGTGCTTCAATTCAAATGTTTCTTCAAATTCAAGCGATTTGTTGATCTGAGAATCTATATTGATCTCATCATCGAATATTTTTCTTGCATTGACATTACTAACTAAATAATAATAACTTTCAAGAACAACTAATGATTTCATTGCCCAATTTTGCCAATTATTATCAATAGTTTGTTGTTCATTTTGCCATATTTCATATTCTTCTTGTGCTAAACCATAAAGATATATTCGTACGCCAAATGCCGAACCTCCAATTATAGTTGGTATTAAAATTACGCCAGCCCAGTAAGTGAATTGAGTCGCAAAGCTTTTATCTGGCCATAAGGCTGCAAGTATTAACGCGGTAATTATAATTAATACAACAAAAAAAATTCCCCATTTTGCACGACTAAAACTTATAGGTTGTTTTACTATATTTGTAACATTTGGTTTAGGCCAAGACATAATATTATTCCATCTCCGATGTACTAATTGTCGAAATTACTTTACAGCCACAGGCACAAGCACATTGATCTACGACGACTTGCTTTCCATCCGAATAACTTCTTTCAACACCTTCAATAATAGGATTGACTCCGTGCCCTTTTTTTGGGCAACTTACCAAATCACCGACTAAAGCAACGGGTTTGCCTTCAACAATCATGGTGGATGAAGCAGTAATTACATTACCTCCATGAGTAGTCGGATCACCTAATCTCACTACATTTTTAGCCATCTTTCATTCCTTTATTATTCATTTATTGGTGTTTCATTTTTTATGCAACCATCGGATATTGTATAAAATTTGCAAATTAATTTTTTTCGATCACTTTATGTTCATTATCAGTATCGAGTTAATACCCTTAAGTTATAATTTATATGCAAATAACATTATTTTTGGGTTATTAACTAACACTATTATTACAATTTTATTTTTATAACTGTTTGCTATGAATCACTATTTATTTTTAATTATTACTTTAGCCAAAGTATTTTCTTTTATATTAGTCAGCTTTTAATCACCATAATTAATTTATTATTTGTTGGTATATAATTCTTATTTTGAAGTTTATTATTGGTGATATAAGTAATTGTTTAATATCATGTAAAATTAAAATATTCATAAATTTCAATTCATTAAAACAGAAATTAGTAAAAAGCATTCATACTTCAACCTAACATCAAAATCATGTGTGACATCATTCAGTATCGCTACAATTTTACTAAGATAATGTTAACCGAAAAGATTGATGAACACTTTCACTGTTTTATCATTTTGTAAAACGCTAACGATTTTATTCGTTAACGTTTTACTTACTTATTAGGCTTTTTTGGTAGCCTTCTCTTTCTTATCTTTAGTATTTTCTGCTTGTTTAGCTTTAGTTGTTTTAACCGTCTTAGCTTTAGCAGGCTTAGCTTCTGCCTGTTTGGTTTCAACTGATTTTGTTTTAGCAGATTTTGCTTTAGTTTGCTCACTTTCCCATTCAAGTACGATTCCTTCTGATTCGTCAAAATCAAGGATTAACGTTGGTACTTGATTGTTAGTTGTACTGCTTCGTTGTAGTAATAAATTTGATACCACAGGTAAAATTTGTTGATTTAAGATACTGTCAATGTTTCGTGCACCTGTATCTGGTAGTAAACACGCTGATACCAAAGTGTCGTAAAGTTTTTCGCCCACATTAAATACAATTTTGTAATGTTTTTGTAGTCGGCTGGCAACTTTATTGAGTTTCATTTCAACAATTTTGCGTAATGCGTCTTTACCAAGTGGTGTATAGATTACTGTTTGGAAACGTGCTAATAATGCCGGTTGGAAATGTTCACGAATGATCGGACGTAGAAGTTCTTGTTGTGTCGCAATATCGGCATCTGGCATTTCTTCGAAAAGCGCCATAAGCTCATCACTACCTAAATTAGATGTCATTAATATTAAGGTATTACGGAAATCGATTTCACGACCTTCACCGTCACGCATAAAGCCACGATCAAAGACTTGATAGAATAAGTTAAGTACATCACGATGTGCTTTTTCAACTTCGTCCAGTAACACAACACTGTATGGTCGTTTTCGAACGGCTTCGGTTAATACCCCACCTTGACCATAACCTACGTATCCCGGAGGTGATCCTTTAAGTTGTGATACGGTGTGCGCTTCTTGGTATTCTGACATGTTAATGGTTACCAGTGATTGTTCACCACCAAATAGGGTATCTGCTAATGCTAAAGCTGTTTCGGTTTTACCAACACCTGACGGACCAACTAATAAAAATACGCCCATTGGTGCATCTTCAGATGTCAGTCCAGTTTTTGCTGCACGAATACGTTTAGCTAATTCAAACAGGGCATTATCTTGTCCCACAACACGTTGACGTAAATCATCTTCAAGCGCAAGTAAATGGCTTTGCTCATCTTTTAGTAAACTTTCTAATGGAACACCTGTCCAGTCTGATATAACGGATGAGACTGTGCGACTGTCAACATCAAGTGAAAGTAATGGGTTATGACCTTGTAGCTCATTTAATTCTTGCTGAGCATCGCTGAGTTTTTTAAGTAGCTTGCTATCTGATTTATTCGTCAGTTTTTGACGTAATTCTATCAATGTTTCAATTTGTTTTTTCTCTTTTTCAAATTGAGTTTGTTGAATAGTTAATTTGTCTTGTAGTTTGGCTAACTGGATGTCTATTTCTTTTAAGCGATCGCTCGTTAAATTTTCACCTAATGCCAGATCTGCGTTAATTGCATCTTGTTCAATTTTTAGTGAAGCAATTTTAGCTTCAAGCTGTGTAATTGATTCTGGTATCGTATCTAGCCCCATACGTACACGTGCTGACGCTGTATCAAGCAGGTCAACCGCTTTATCGGGCAGTTGACGTCCACTGATATAACGTCTTGATAGTGAAACGGCTGTTTTGACAGCTTCGTCTAGGATATGTACACCATGGTGTTTAGCATAACGTGATTTTAAGCCACGCAACATTAAACATGCTCGATCGTCATCAGGTTCGTCTACTTTGACCATTTGGAAACGACGCTCTAAAGCGGCATCTTTTTCAAAATATTGTTTGTATTCAGACCATGTTGTCGCTGCAATAGTGCGTAGTTCTCCACGTGCTAATGCAGGTTTTAGTAAGTTTGCCGCATCTGCGCCACCGGCTGAATTACCTGCGCCGATAATAGTATGAGCTTCGTCAATAAATAGCAATATTGGGGTTGGAGACTGTTGAACAGCATCAATCACATTTTTTAATCTTTGTTCAAATTCACCTTTTACGCCAGCTCCAGCTTGTAATAATCCAAGATCTAACGTTAGGATGCTAACATCCGCAAGATTTTTTGGTACGTTTCCTTCAGCAATTCGAAGTGCTAAACCTTCAACTAGCGCAGTTTTACCTACCCCTGGTTCACCGACAAGAATTGGGTTATTTTTACGACGACGGGAT
Organism: Gilliamella sp. B3801; assembly: GCF_026536645.1. Taxonomy (NCBI): domain Bacteria; kingdom Pseudomonadati; phylum Pseudomonadota; class Gammaproteobacteria; order Orbales; family Orbaceae; genus Gilliamella; species Gilliamella sp. B3801. The sequence goes on along the minus strand of NZ_JAFNNR010000003.1, from coordinate 275,534 downwards.
AGAATATCGACCATTTGTCTGATTTCACTGTCACGACCAAAAACGGGATCAATTTTACCTGATTTGGCTTTTTCAGTGACATTTTCGGTAAAACGTTCAAGCGCCGCTTGATGATGCTTTTGTTGAGCGATTTGTTTATCATTATTATTTGTAGCATCATTCGCATCGTTTTTTTGTGTTTTGTTTGCAGCGATTGTTGAGTTCGCTGTTGAATCAATACCAAAACTGTCTGTAGCGCTGATCGCTGTATCGGATTGATAGCTGTATTGGTTAGCTGGGTTTTCGTCCGAAGTTTCATCCAATTGTAATCGCATTTTTTGCAATGAAACCGGCGATAAACTAAGTAGTTGCCATGCATCTTGAGCTTTTAAGCAATGTGGCATTTCTTGCAATGCTTGCAATATATGAACTGAGCGAATAACTTCTTCATGATTTTCTAGCGACGCTTTTAACCATGCTGATTGCATTACAGCTATCAACGATGGCGATAAACTTGGTTTTGTGTTAATAGTATGCGGTAGTGCGTCTAGATAATTGAGTAATCCAGTCCAAATTTTATCCATATCGAGTTGATAATGTCTTGAAATTATCGTTATGTCACCTGAACCCTGTTCTAGTAATTTTAATAACCAATGTTCAAGTGTAATTTCGGTATGTGCTCGTGTTTGGCATAATCCAGCCGCAGCTTCAAGCGATTTCGCACAGTACGGATTTAGTCGTCTTAATAAAACAGAGGGATCAGCTATCATTACTATTTCTTTCCTTAATCTTAAATAAAATAAATACAGCCCCTATAAATAGGGACTGTGTAAGTTAAAATTAACCTCGGCTTTCTACCCAGCTGTCTGAGTGGATGATGTTGCCATCTTTATAAGTCCAAGTAATTTTTTCATAACGAAGTTCAATACGTTCTAAGTGGTTGTATTGTTCTTTCGTTGGGTCTTTGATGTTGTGCATTTCAGGTTTAACAGATACGACTTTTACACCGTCCATTAATGTATTGAAATATTCAACTTCTTGTCCTGCATCGTTGATTTTGTACCATTTGATCTCAACTGATTTTAAGTTTTGACCAGTAGTTACAGCTTTGTATAGGTAAGGTGAAGATGCATCAACTTCTTTAACAAATTCAAGTGCTTTATGTACACGAGTTCCTGTTAATTTACCTGTATTACCATCGGTTGGGATGTATACTCGGTGATCGAATTCAACCACTTCTACACTTCCTTCACGACCAACAACGGTTACAGAACCTTTGATTTCGGCACCGCCGTCATCTTTTAAAAACATATAAGCTGGTACAGCCATTGTTTATCTCCTTTTATTGTTTTTGTTTCACACTCTTAGTTTTCATTCGTCAAAATACATGTTGACGCTTGAGGAACTAAATTTATTTCTACCCTTCGGTTTTTTGCACGATTTTCTGGAGTATCGTTATCCACTAAAGGTTTTTTTGCACCATACCCTTGGATGGCGAAACAGGTTTCTGGTATGTCACTCGCTTTTAATATCCAATCACGTACTGACATGGCTCGATTAAATGATAGTTGTTGATTTTTGGTTTCATCGCCAACTGAGTCGGTATGACCCGTTATGATCATTAACCAACCTGTACCAGGATTTGCATTAATCTGTTTTTGTATTTCCATTAATGCATTAATTAGTACTTTTTCTGAACCCGATTTTAGACTTGCTTGTCCACTTTCAAATAACGCCAAGCTATCTAGACGAATTGGCGGAGGTGGTTCTTTAACAATAACCTGGGTTTTTTCAACGATTACTTTTTCAGGCTCTGGTGGTTTTGCTACGTAGTCACTCATGGCTACATTGAGCGGTTCAACAAGCTGTAATCCACGATATAATCCCATTCCTAAACGAATAGGTTCACCTTTAGCATAGTATTCATTTAGCATTGTTTTATCATTTCGTAGTACTTCAAGTGCCTCTTTTTTCTCATCATAATTGCCCATTGGAACTAAATGGTAATGATGAATATCATTCTGAATTCTATCGATTAATTTGATGTTATTCCAAAATGACGCTCCCATACTTCCCATTAAAAATAATGATGTGATCATGATTAAACCACAGATCATGGAACTAATAGGCGAAAATGGGTATGCAATTGGCATAAATTTAACTAATGCATCTGGCGGGGTGACACCGTCTTGTATTTTATGCGTATTTGGTAATGATAAACTTGTCGCATTTTCCCATATTTTTTTCATGAGATTATCGTGAACAATCGATTGATTGGTAGGATAGATTGCTACACCAGTCGGTACACATTTAGCAATAGGTTGCTTGTCATTAACTAAAGTGGTTAATACTACGTCTTCAATCCAACTTTCTGTTTCACTTAAAAATGGTCGAAGTCTTAATCGTCGTTCACGTTCATCTGTTGGAATTTTGATGTCATTAACCCAATTTGTAATTGGCGACAAATAACGATCTAACAAGTATAATTTTTGATTTAATAATTGAAACCAATATACAGGTAATGGGTTATTTTCATCATAGATTAAGTCGTTCAGTCCAACATGTGTTGAAAGATAAACAGGCATTTGGTATTTAGCTATTCGACAAGTGTCCACCCATGATTGACGAAATGCTTGTAGTTTAGCTACGAATAAGCCCTGTTTGTCTTCTGTTTCTGGTGTTAAGGCAAGGAAAATACCTACACGACCAAGCATATCAGGCCATTTCGCCACTAATGAATCGTAAACTATCGGTAGATGTGAAAATTCATCAACGTAGATCCAAACTGCTTCAGACGAAACTAATACATTAGATTCGGCAAGCGATAAATCATCAGGAAAAAAATCTTTAGCCGCGCTACCCGTAACCATGAGTATTGGTAAACGATAACGCTGTCTTGCCGGTAATAAATCAAGTTTTTGAGTTAAAAATTGGATATTTGCTGTTGATGATGCTAGCACTCGTCGATAACGTCGCATTTGCCAAAGAAAACCTCCGGCAATAGCAAAGACGAGAATCGATCCAAGTATTTTCCAGCCAATTGTTATTGGTAGGAAAACAAACAATAATAATAAACTCAATACGACTGCATATATAATTTGAATGCGCTTAGGGTAATCGCTCATAATAAACCTTTTTAACCAACAAGTTGCTTAACCAAGTTGTCTAGTTGATTATCCAATAAAAAGTAAAGCCCAATAACGACAATAACCGATACGACAGTACAAGCTAGTAGAATGGTTTTTCTAAACTGATAACGATATGTTTTGGTCTGTTCAATGATTGGATATGATTGTTCTGGCTCATATTCTCGTAGAGCTTCACGTAGCGCGAGTATCAGGTGCTCTCGTTCCATTTGAGGTCTATCAAGATAACAGCCTTGGAAACCAAGTCCTAATACTCGGTCAAAACAAGCTAAAACAATTCCTTCTTTTTTATCAGCTTTTAAGCGAGAACGAATTTTATCGAATAGATCATCACCCGCGCTGTGCGTGTTAAAATAGATAACTTGTAATGGCGAACCTAACCATTCATCATAGTCTTGATTTTTCGGATTATCTCGATGACAAAGTAATACAGTTTCATCTAATAAAGCACATAAAGCATAACTGATATCATCAATTACATCTTGGCTATACTGCGCTTGATGTAATTTTTCTCGTACGGTTATAACTTGTTGTTTACAAATTTCGTACAATTTATGTCCTGATGGAATATCAGCTTTAGCTTTTAACTGCACTACAACTAAGATGGAATCTCGTAATAATTCATCAATAACAATTGGTTTTGATTCTATACTCATAATTTGATCCTATGACCGCAATACGGCAAACAATTCCAAAGAAATATCAGGCATTGCACGTGGTACATAAAATTCACAACAGCGTGTAAGCAACATATTTTTGGCCGCTTCATGTGAAAGATCTAGTGCAAAATATTGATTATCCAAACGTACCGGTATAGCTGCCGGAACATGGCTCAATGCTTTAATTGGAATACCAGATAACGCAGAATGAATGATTTGTCTAACATCATCAGGTGCACCTGCTTTACATAAGATTGGGAACCGCGATTGTAATTGATGACCAGGCATACTTGAACGAACAGAAAGATAGAAATCAGCATCTTCAACAAGACGTGAGTCATTTAATCGTCCTGTCCATAGTGTGTCTTTGTCATGAACCAATTCAATTTTAATTACTCGAGAAGGTAAGCTTTCTTCCAGTAAGTTGCGTACTAATCCAAATAATGGAGGGAAAACTTCATTAAGATTATTATGTTGATAAGCTGGAATACCATCTACATTATTTAAAAGCGAGAAAGTTAATAATGCACCGGTTAGTGCTATTAATGTTTGATAAAGCTTTTCAGGATGAATCGTTGGATTATCACGCAAAAATTTGAGTTGAGGCTCATAAGTATTTAATGCATTTAACAACCAGAATAATGACACATCAGCGGTGGCAAATTCTGCCATTTGTTGATTTCGCTCATGACGCATTCCTGTTAAATGTTGCCGTTTGGCTTGCATTTGAACACATAATAATTCAAGTTCTTTAACTAATGTTCCACTTTGTGTATGCAGGTTTAACATTGGTGGAAGATATTCTTGATCCAGTACAAATCGCCCGTTAAGATCTCGTTTTAATCGTGCTATAGGACAGGTTAGATAATCACTTTGATTTTCAAAATCAAATAAGAATGTTAACGCATAATGCTCTACAGCTATAGTTTCGACATTTTGCCCCAATAAATCTGTAACTTCTACCCAATCTTGTCTATAACGCAGTGGGCGTTCAAGACGTTGATTTTCTTGTAAACAGTTACCCCCGTTGGCTTGTAGTAACGGTATACCAATAAAAACGGTTACTTCTTCAAGCTCGACAGGTATATCGGTATTTAATATTCTCGCTTCCGGTAGTTTATCTGCTATATCCGTATTGATGACAACACCATCAGAAAATCGGATACTTATTGATTCTGCTTGTAATCGATCGAAGGTTAGTGCCTGCAAATCAATAGATAGGTTTTCAATTCCCCATGGGTTAGCCACCGCTAGAGTGGCTAATTTTTGTGAAGTGAATTGATCCCACAACGCTTGTTGTTGAAATTGTTGAGGCGTCAGAAAGACGCCTTCATTCCATAAAGGACGAAATATTTTCATGTGTCCTAACACTCCTTAAAAGATATTAATGAAATCAAGTAAAAGCTAATACTTATGATTTAGCTTTTGGCATCTGTGATACCATTGATAAATTAATATCCATTCCTTCGATTTGGAAATGAGGAATTAAGAATGTTTTAACACGGAAGAATCCTGGATTATCTTCAATATCTTCAACAATGACTTTTGCTTCTCTTAATGGGTGAGCCGCTTGAACTTCATCACTTGGATCTGTCATTTCAGTGACAAGGTTGCTTATCCATTTATTTAATTCAAGTTCTAACATACGGCGGTCTTTAGTTGCACCGATATTTTCACGTTGAATAACTTTTAAGTAGTGAGCAATTCGTGACAATAAGAAGATATAAGGTAAACGAGCATTAATACGGCTGTTTGCTGTTGCTTCTTTTGTATCATAAAGTGCTGGTTTTTGCGTTGAGTTCGCAGAGAAGAAACATGCATAATCTCTGTTTTTATAGAAAGATAATGGGATGAATCCTAAATTAGCAAATTCAAATTCGCGTGTTTCAGGGATAAGCACTTCGGTAGGAATTTTTACTTGATTACCAGTACCTAAATCATAAAGGTGAATTGGTAAATCTTCAACTAGTCCACCTGCTTGCGGTCCACGAATTTGTACACACCAACCATTACGAATGAAGCTTTGAGTCATGTTTGCTGCAAACGCATAAGATGCATTAGTCCATAAATAACGGTTGTGATCAAGTCCTTTAACATCTTCAACATAATTGAAGCTACGTACTGGAATTGTATCTGGTCCATAAGGCAGACGAGCAAGTACTCTTGGTAAAGTTAAGCCGATGTAACGTGAATCATCAGTTTCACGGAAGCTGTTCCATTTGGTGTATTCTGCACGGTCGAAATAGTTGCCAATATCTTTAATTGCAGCAACTTCTTCCATGGTTTCTTTACCAAAGAATTTTGGACCAACAGAGCTTACAAATGGCATGTGTGCAGCAGCTGCAACTTTAGAAATATTACGTAACAATGAGATGTCTTGTGAACTACGATCAAACTCATAATTTGAAATTGTTACACCAATTGGTTCGCCACCCGGTGTGTCATATTCTTGAATATAGGTATGACGATAGAAACCTGTTTGGATAATTTCTGGCGCATCTTCGAAATCTTGGCGAAGATCTTCTTTTGAAACATCTAAAAGTTCAATTTTGACATTACGACGGAAATCAGTACGGTCAACTAAGAATTTTAAACCACGCCATGTTCCTTCGATTTCTTGGAACGTTTCGTGATGCATAATAGCATCAAGTTGACGACTTAATTTTTGGTCTATTTGACTGATGTGATAATCTAATAGGTGTTTATCTAATTTTTCAATCTTTTGCGATGAACTTTGAATCAATTTTAATAAAATATTGATTGCCATTGTGACACGTTCATCTTGTGAAGCTTCAAATAATACTTCATTATCTTCAAATTTATCAATTTCACCCGCTTTTTTGATTGGACTTAGATTGATTTTATCGAATAAAGATTGGTAAACACTACCATTCTCTTCTACTACGGTTGCTTTACTAGCATTGCTTTGTTTTTGTACGTTCATTACTTTTGTCTCTTAATTTTTATCAAACTTTATATTTTGCTGTGCAAATTGAGTTTTGATTGATTAAAATTTTATTTTTTACTTTCAGATACAATTGATTCTAATTCAGCACGGAGCTCATCAGAGAGTTGTTGATCTTTCACTATTTTTTCAAGTTCATAGCGGAAAGTAGCGTTATCTAATAGATTTGATTTCAAATCTCTTAATAGATTACGCATAGCAAGTAAAGAACGTAGTTGTGGGATTTTTTTAGCGACTTGTTCTGGTGAAAAATCTTTCATAGATTCAAACACCAAATCAACACTGATGTCACTACCATCATCTGCAAGTGTATTAGGTACACTTATTTTAGCTTCTGGTCTAAAATCGTTTAACACTGCATCGAAATTATTTTTATTAATCGATACTTTTTCTTTTTCAGAAAGTGAACGTTTGTCTTTTCCACGACCATAATCGCCAATTGACAATATTTTAAGTGGTAGTTCAACTTTCTTTGAGGCTCCGCCAGTGTGTAAATCTAAACTGATATTCACGCGGGCAGCTGGGACTTCATTTTGATAACTGTTTGACATAATTTCTCCTAAATTTCCATTCCCTTTAAAGGCTAAAATAAATAATTACCCTTAAGTTGTGAATAAATTACACGATTTACGAATTAATTACAATCTTAACGCTTAAATTAATTAATTTTTTCATAAAGAATTTTTTTTAAAATTTGCTTATTTTTCTAGCAAAATAAAGGGTTTTTATGATGTCGCAGATATGAACTGATGGATTGTTTTTTAATCATTTTTAAATAAATTTTATTAAATTTAATGCTAATTCAACTTTTAAAATGTTTTTTAAATTTTTTTAACTATAGTTAACTCAATAAATCAATTATTAAAATAGCTATTATTCTAATAGATAAGGCTATCTCCTTTTTCAATAAATATTTATTTAAAATACGTTATCTAATAATTTAAAAATTGACTAAATTAAACAAATTTATTTGACTTTAGCGACTTAAATGATAATAATTCTCATTAACATTTAAAGTGTATTTATTTTTATCACTTTATTAGATAGTTAAAGGAAGCTATTATGAAAAGGATTTCTTTTTAGCTTTCACGTTTTCCTTGATTTCTCGGTATCTTGAAGATGATTGAGTATATTATTAAATAGGAGTTGCTAATGAAATTCAATTCTATCAAAAGTCGTAAAACTTTATTAAATTTAATTTTTACATCATTAATTATTCTTACTGGCGTGGCTAACTCTGCAATCGCTGAAGAAAAAAAATTTAAAGTTGTTACGACATTTACCGTGATTCAAGATATCGCACAAAATATTGCGGGCGATGCAGCGATAGTTGAGTCAATCACTAAAGCTGGTGCCGAGATTCATGAATATGATCCAACCCCTCAAGATATTACCAAAGCACTTTCTGCCGATTTAGTATTATGGAATGGACTTAATTTAGAACTTTGGTTTAAACGTTTTTTTGAAGATATTAAAGATGTTCCTTCGGTTACGGTAACAGAAGGAATTGACCCTATGCCGATTCAGGAAGGAAGTTATAAAGGTAATCCTAATCCACATGCTTGGATGTCTCCGACACTTGCTTTAACTTATATTGAAAATATTCGTGCTGCTTTTGTTAAATATGATCCGAAACATGCCGATATTTACAATAAGAATGCTGCCGATTATGTTGCTAAGATTAAAGCTCTTGATGCGCCTTTAAGGGAACGCCTAGCCAAAATTCCAGAATCTCAGCGTTGGTTAGTCACCAGTGAAGGGGCTTTTAGTTATTTGGCAAGAGATTATAATCTTAAAGAAGCATATTTGTGGCCGATTAATGCTGAGCAGCAAGGCACACCTAAACAAGTTAAAAATCTGATTGATACGGTCCGTAAAAATAATATTCCGGTTGTTTTTAGTGAAAGTACGATTTCGGATAAACCGGCTAAGCAGGTAAGTAAAGAGACAGGTGCTAAGTATGGAGGTGTGTTATATGTTGATTCACTTTCAACTAAAGATGGCCCAGTACCAACCTATATCGATTTATTAAAAGTGACTGTTGAAACAATAGCTAAGGGGTTTGAAAACTGATGACTCAAATTTGCCTAAACGTTGATGATATTACTGTGACTTATAATAATGGTCACACTGCTATTCATGATGCAAGTTTTAGCTTACATGGTGGCACTATATGTGCACTGGTTGGCGTTAATGGTAGTGGTAAATCCACACTGTTTAAAAGCATTATGGGGATGATACGACCAACTAAGGGACAAGTAACTTTTAATAATACGCCTGTAAAACAAGCATTAAAACAAAATATTATTGCTTATGTACCCCAAACGGAAGAGGTTGATTGGGATTTTCCTGTGTTAGTGTCTGACGTAGTAATGATGGGACGTTATGGACATATGTCTTTTTTACGTATTCCAAGTAAAGAGGATAAAAGACAAGTTGATATTGCCCTAAAGCGTGTAGATATGCTCGAATTTAAACACCGACAAATTGGCGAGCTTTCTGGCGGTCAAAAAAAACGTGTATTTTTAGCCAGAGCGTTAGCTCAACAAGGTAAAGTACTTTTATTAGATGAGCCTTTTACTGGGGTTGATGTTAAAACAGAAAATGCCATTATTGAACTTTTGAAGGATCTTCGTGATGAGGGGCATTTAATTTTAGTTTCTACCCATAATTTAGGTAGTGTGCCTGAATTTTGTGATCAAGTTGTTTTGATTAATCAAACTGTTCTTGCTTTTGGATCAACCCAATCCACATTTACCCCTCAAAATTTAATGACTACTTTTGGCGGTGCTTTGCGTTATCTAAGTCTTTCGGGTGAAAAGTTACATGAAGATGAAGATCCTCGCAAGGTATCTATTTTAACCGATGATGAACGTGCAGCAATATTTTATGGTGAAGGTAAAGATGATTCCCCTCATCAAGATTTACTTGTTGAACATCATGATCATGAACCAAAAGGACAGCAATAAATGGAACTCCTTCTTGAACCATTTAGTTATGACTTTATGCTAAAAGCCATCTGGGTAAGTAGCATTGTCGGCGCAGCTTGTGCTTTTTTATCTGCCTTTTTAATGTTAAAGGGCTGGTCATTAATGGGCGATGCTTTATCTCATTCAGTGGTCCCTGGTGTTGCCGGAGCTTATGCACTGGGTTTACCTTATTCGGTAGGCGCTTTTTTTACGGGATTATTGGCTGCACTTTCTATTACCATGGTAAGAGCAATGACCCGATTAAAAGAAGATGCCATTATTGGTTTTATTTTTTCTACTTTTTTTGCGATTGGTTTATTAATTCTTTCATTAAATCCGACTTCTATTAATGCCCAGACAATTATTTTTGGTAATATTTTAGGTATTGATGATAGTGATATGTGGCAAGTGCAGATTATCATATTGGTTTCGGTTGTACTTTTATTATTATTCTGGAAGGATTTATTAGTTGTATTTTTTGATGAAATTCATGCCAGATCAATCGGTTTAAGACCTTTACCTTTAAAAATCCTTTTTTTTACTATTTTAAGTGCTTGCACAGTTGCAGCTTTACAAACGGTTGGGGCAATTTTAGTTATTGCAATGGTTGTCACGCCCGGTGCAACCGCTTATTTGCTGACTAATCGATTTTCACATTTATTGATTATTTCGGTAATAATTGGTGCACTAACCAGTGCTATTGGAGCGTGGTTTAGTTACTTTTTAAATGGTGAAACAGGTGGCGTTATTGTTACATTGCAAACGTTAGTTTTTATTTTTGCTTTTTTATTTGCACCTAAACAAGGATTAATTTCTAATCGCCGTAAAATTAGACAACTTCGCTTAAGTAAAGGGGATTAAGTATGGCTGATATAGGGTATTTTATTTTTCATCCTTTTACGATTCCTCTTATGCAAAGAGCCATTTTAGCCGCGCTTGCAACCGGTATGGTTTGTGCCCTACTATCGTGCTTTTTAGTTTTGAAAGGGTGGTCATTGATGGGCGATGCTATATCACATGCAGTATTACCCGGTATTGTACTTGCCTTCTTAGCCGGAATTCCCATTATTATCGGGGCTTTTGTGTCAGGTTTATTTTGCTCAGTCGCTACCGGTTATATAAAAGAAAACAGCCGAATAAAAGAAGATACCGTCATGGGAATTGTGTTTTCCGGTATGTTTGCATTCGGTTTAGTGTTATTTTCTAAAGTTGATACGTCGCAACATTTGAACCATATCTTATTTGGTAGTGTACTTGGTACAAGTTATGCAGAATTAATACAGATTATTTTTATTGCTGCTGTCGTGTCTATTATTGTTATCATTAAGCGTCGTGATCTCATGCTTTATTGTTTTGATCCTGTTCAAGCAAGAGTGGTTGGATTACCCGTTCGATTATTACATTATGGATTACTGAGTATTCTAGCTTTAACTATTGTAGGATCGCTAAAAGCAGCTGGGGTTATATTGGTCATTGCTATGTTGATTGCACCGGGTATTACTGCTTTTTTAATCAGTAAACGATTTGAAAGAATGTTAGTTATTGCGGTGTTAATTTCTGTCTTTTCAACCGTTATGGGAACATTGATCAGTTATCATTTAGATGCTTCTACCAGTGCTTGCATTGTGATTCTACAAGCTACTATTTTTGTTTTTACACAAAGTTATGCCTATATTAAAAGCCGTCAAAATTAACCATTAATAAAATTGCGTAAATGTGACATGTTAGTCGTTATGACATTTACGCAATTTTCGCTTTGGAATTTTTTAACTATTCATCATCCATATATTTGCTGGAATCAGCATAATTATCAAAGCGTGAAAATTGACCTTGGAATTTTAATCTTACTTTACCTATTGGACCATTACGCTGTTTACCTAAAATAATTTCGGCAATTCCTTTGTGTTCAGATGCTTCGTTATACACTTCATCACGATAAATAAACATGATTACATCGGCATCTTGTTCAATCGATCCGGATTCACGTAAATCCGAATTCACTGGTCTTTTATCTGCCCGTTGTTCAAGACTACGATTTAACTGTGATAGTGCAACAACCGGAATTTGTAATTCTTTTGCTAATGCTTTTAATGATCGTGATATTTCAGCAATTTCCAACGTTCGATTTTCAGACATATTCGGTACACGCATCAGCTGTAGATAATCGACCATGATCATACTTAACCCTTTATGTTCCCGATAAATACGTCTGGCACGTGAACGTAATTCCATTGGCGTTAATCCGGAAGAGTCATCGATATAAATATTTTTCTTTTCAAGCAAAATACCCATGGTACTTGAAATACGAGCCCAATCATCATCTTGTAATTGACCAGTACGAATACGTGTTTGGTCTACTCGAGAAAGTGAAGCGAGCATACGCATCATAATTTGTTCTGAAGGCATTTCTAAACTAAATATTAATACCGGTTTTTCTTGCATCATTGCTGCATTTTCACACAAATTCATGGCGAAAGTTGTTTTTCCCATAGAAGGACGTGCGGCAATAATGATTAAATCTGAACGTTGCAAGCCAGCTGTCTTTTTGTCTAAATCAAGAAAACCTGTAGAAACACCAGTGACACCATCATGTGGGCGTTGGAACAGTTCTTCGATTTTAGCAACCGTCGCTTCCAGCACTTCAGTTATGCTTTTTGGCCCCTCTCCTTGCTTGGTACGGCTTTCAGCAATTTGAAAGATTTTACTTTCAGCTAAATCCAATATTTCACTACTGTCTCGCCCTTCTGTCGCATAACAGTTATCTGCAATCTCATTTGATGCGCTGATAAGTTCACGTAATATAGCTTGTTGCCGAATAATATCACTATATGCCACAACATTGATGGCGCTCGGGGTGTTTTTTGATAATTCAGCTAAATAAGCAAATCCCCCCACGTCAGCAAGCAAATCCTTACTTTCTAAACTTTCTGAAAGCGTAATTAAATCTATTGGTGTTCCTTTACCCACTAAAATATGCATTTCAGCGAAGATAATTTGATGATGACGTGAATAAAAATCCCGTTCGGTTATCATTTCAGCAACGACATCCCAACGCTGATTATCCAGCATTAAACTACCGAGAACAGCTTGCTCTGCCTCTATGGAATGGGGAGGCAATTTTAAGCTATGTAGTTTTGCGTTTTTCGCATTTTGATTATTACCGTCTTTATTGGTAATGATTTCATCAGTATTCATTAGATTCATCTTTTTTAATTTAATTCATATTTGAGCTTATCATTTAGCTAGCTCAAAAATAAGGGGCCTAATGCAAGATTAGGTATTTGATATTCTAGTGGATAATCCACCTGAACTAAATACAAACCTTCCGGTTTTGCTGTTGCTGCCGCCCGTGTTCTATCTTTAGCTTTCAATAAATCATCAATCCATTGCGGCTTTTGATTTTCAGCGCCAACTTCTAGCAAACTGCCGACGATATTCCTTACCATATGATGTACGAATGCATTCGCTTTTATATCCACAATCACATAGTCACCCTGTCTGGTTACACTAATTTGATGAATGTTTCGCCAAGGCGTTAACGACTGACATTGTGCGGCCCTAAATGATGAAAAGTCGTTTTCTCCTAACAGATATTGTGCAGCTTCATGCATGAGCTTTTCATTAAGGGGTAAATAGTAATGCGTAACCCCTTTTGATAAAATTGCTGGACGGTAACGGTGATTATAAATCACATAACGATAACGTCGAGCAGTTGCGCTGAATCTTGCATGAAAACTTTCCGCAACAGGTTGAGACCACCGCACCGCAATATTTGATGGTAAGTGGGAATTGACCCCCATTGTCCAAGCACTGTGAGATCGTTGTGCTTTTGTTTCAAAGTGAATAACTTGTCCTGTTGCATGGACCCCCGCATCCGTTCGACCTGCACAAAAAACCGTAATAGGCTCATCGGCGATAACCGATAAAGCAGACTCTAATCTTTCTTGGACTGAATCAACGGATTGTTGGCGTTGCCAACCAAAATATCCACTGCCATCATATTCAATACCCAGTGCAATTTTAGAGGTAGTCATTAATCAGCATCTCAAGCGTCTGGATGAGCATTATTCCACCTAAATAGCGAATATTATCAGCAACTGACCAAAATTGGATTTGTTCATAATGACCAAAACTATGCCTTAAATTGGATAATTTAATCGTCAAATTAGATTCTGATTCGGCATTAACTTCAGTAACAGGAGTTGAAAGCGTATCCCCTTGTAATTCAACACCATATTCGCTAAAACGTGCCATATCTAATTCAATCGGTAAACTGCTAGAAACATTTACCGCTTGAGCAAGTCCATAAAATACCGGAACAATAACAGATTCAATCGATATTGGTAGCTGATAATTATTGATAACTTTACGAATCTGATTTATCAGTGATTTTTCACCGTATGATGAATTATCAGATTCATGTGAAATAGGCAACAGATTGAAAGCAAGCTGTTTGTCGAATAAGTCATTATCAACAGGCATACCATTTAATAATCGAGCACTTTGACCAGCCAGTTCTTCAACGCCTGGTTTGCCATACATTGAAGAGGGAATGAAACTTGTTACATGCAAATTAGTGAGTAACTCGATATCCGTTAAAGGTGCAACACAGCGAAGTAATTGAGAAACGGGGGCACTGGCTACCGCAATAATGTTTTCGTTACGGTATTCAGCTAAAACATGATTGTTCACTTGTGGCACAATCAGTGGAATATGATCTTGATCAGCAAAGTAGCCACTTGCATCAATCACAATGCATCCTGCTTGTGCTGCTTGTTGAGCATATTTTTCACTGGTTTTCGCACCCGCGACAAAAAAAGCAAAATGGCATTGACTAAAGTCCATTTGAGCACTATCAATAACCGTTAAATTTTTACCTGCAAATCGAATAATCTCGCCAGCACTGTTATCACTGCCGACTAGGTAGAGATTATCAATTTCAATACTATGATTTTTTTGAGTATACTCTTGTAGTAACTCAATGAGCGCAGAACCTACTTGTCCTGTCGCACCAACAATGGCAATATTCCATGCTGACATATATAAACCCAATCAATAAAATTTATCAAAGATTATAACATTATATCTGTGAGGATAGCTGAAAAAAAAGAGCTATTAATTTTGGAAGCAAGATCGACAAATTCATTTTTTATCCGTTACACATTATAAAATTATGATTAAAGTGATGCACCATGTTACACGTTAAAATCCTATTTTATGAATAAAGTTACTTTAGCTGTGATTGCCCAAAAGGCAAATTTATCAATTGCGTCCGTGTCAAGAGTATTAAACACGCCCAATTTAACTTCTGCATTAACACAATCACGTGTTTATAAAGCAATTGAGGAGTTGGGGATTGATACACCCTTTAATACTAAACCCTATCATGTAGAGTGTGAAACGCAAAAAATTTTAATTATTGATAATCAATTATTCTCGCAAAGTTTAATCAATATTGGTTTAGAAAGTGGTTTAAAAGAAGCGGGATACCAATTTTTTTATTTACGCTTCGCCTATTCCAGCCCAAATGATATTCATCATTTAATTCGATATGCAACCCAAAACATTTTTGATGGTATCGTGATCATTAATGATGCTCCCTATTTAGATATCCTCAAAAACTACAAATCCACCTTACCACCTATTATTTTAGTTAACCATTTTTCGCTTGATTTTAATTGCGTTTATTTCGATCACTTGACCATAGCCTATAATATTACTCAATATTTAGTGCATCAAATACATAAAAAAATTGCAGTTATCATCAATGACAGTCATAAAAAGAGTTCAACTCTTTTTTTACAAGGTTATCAGCAAGCCCTTCTGAGGTCTAACATTAAGTTTGATCCTAATTACCTAATTCATCATTGCTTTAGTTATGAGCAAGGGCGTTCGGCTATCAAAAAATTAATTGAAAGTAACAAACCACCCACTGCGATTATTTGCTCGGATAATATTCATTTAAATTATTTGGATGAACAATATTATGATCAAAAAAATTCTCAACACCCTTTTGCTGCGGTACTGGGAATATTGCATCAAGTGAATCAAAGCAAGGAGCAGCTAACGACCCCTATCGCTATTACTTATATTAATCATTCAAAAGATCGTCAATATAATGAATTAGACCAGCTTAGCCGAATTTATAAACCTTTATCTAAAATGGGAAGAAAATCAGCCCGTTTACTTTGTGACATACTCAAACAAAAAACTGCATCAACTTTGCAATACCACCTTGTTGAAACAGAATCCCTATTTATTAACTAGTCTATAATTAAACATCGTCGCTATTATTAATAGTAGCAGAACGTTTATTTCTGTTGGATTCTGTTTTATGACTATGATGATATCAATCGTTTTGGTGAGAGTTTATTTTTTATCTGAACGCCCGCCCCGATAAATGTTTGATCTTGATAAATCCTGACTAACGTTTCTTGAGGTGAAGTTATCTCATCGTTAATGACCGTATCTATTTCTATCGTTCGACCTAATAAAATATGCTTACCTTGTTGTTCAGTGAGTGTGACCTTTGGGTACGCATTCATTGGGCTATCTACTGGCATTAACAAAGTATCTTTATCAGCTAAATTGTGTAGTGCATCTAAAGTTACCATTTGTTGAATGGGATAATTAGAAACTTGCAGACGTCTTAAATAAATGACATGTGCACCACAACTCAGTAATTCTCCTAAATCATCAATAATCGTTCGAATATACGTTCCCTTAGAGCAATGTATTTCTAAAGTTAATTCATGAGTATTGGCATCAAATTGGATAAATTGATTTTCGTAAACGGTAATGGGTCTTGCTTCTCGTTCAATGACAATGCCTTGCCGAGCATATTCATAAAGTGGTTTACCTTGGTGCTTTAATGCCGAAAACATGGTTGGCACTTGTAAAATATCCCCACGAAAATGCGTTAACGCTTCATCAATTTGTGATTGAGTAATATTGACAGGTTTAGAACAAATGATTTGACCGTCTGCATCTGACGTATCTGTTCGTTCACCTAGTTTAGCAATAACTTGATATCGTTTATCAGAATCTAACAAATATTGAGAAAATTTGGTCGCTTCACCAAAACAGATGGGTAACATGCCTGTCGCTAAAGGGTCGAGCGCACCTGTATGCCCTGCTTTTTTAGCGTTAAAGAGTCTTTTGACTTTTTGCAAAGCATCATTCGAGGTCATGCCTTGCGGCTTGTCTAATAACAAAACGCCGTGAAGTTCACGGCGAATTTTTTTAATATTCATTGTTAATTTCTTTATCTTAAAAAATAAAACCAACTAGATTTAGTTCAAAATCATGGCATTTTTTATGTTAATCTTTATGACGTTCGTTATCCTGTTTGATAACATCAGAGACTAAACTAGACATTTGCATACCTTTAACCAATGATTCATCATAAAAGAATTTGATTTCAGGAATAATACGTAAACGCATTGCTTTGCCTATTAAAGTTCGAATATATCCTTTCGCATCATTGAGTACGGTTAGACCTTGTTCAATAACTTGCGGATCATCATCATTTAAAAAAGTTACAAATACTTTCGCGTAGGAAAGGTCGCGTGAGATATCAACACCCGAAACAGTAACCATGCCTAGACGTGGATCTTTGATTTCGCGTTGTAGTATGATTGCAATCTCTTTTTGCAATTCATGTCCAACACGAGAAGAGCGATTAAATGCTTTTGCCATATCTATTTTCCTTAAAATATGAATAAGCAAGGCATAAACCTTGCTTATAACATGGTAATGTCATCGTTATTAAATTGTACGCTTGATTTCGATAGTTTCAAAGACTTCGATTGAATCCCCAACACGAACATCATTATAGTTACGTACACCAATACCACATTCCATTCCGTTACGAACTTCATTAACGTCATCTTTAAAGCGACGTAGTGATTCAAGTTCGCCTTCATAAATAACCACGTTATCACGTAAAACACGGATTGGATTATGACGTTTAACCACACCTTCAGTAACCATACAACCAGCGATTGCACCAAATTTAGGTGATTTAAACACATCACGGACTTCGGCAAGACCAATAATTTCTTGTTTGTACTCTGGAGCTAGCATACCACTCATGGCTTGTTTCACTTCATCAATCAGATCATAAATAACTGAATAGTAGCGAAGGTCTAAATTTTCTGTTTCAATCACTTTACGAGCTGAAGCATCGGCACGTACGTTAAAGCCTAAAATTATGGCATTCGATGCTGCTGCAAGCGATGCGTCCGTTTCGGTAATTCCACCAACACCCGAACCAATAATTTTAACTTTAACTTCATCGGTTGAGAGTTTAAGTAGTGAGTCAGAAATCGCTTCAACCGAACCTTGAACGTCGGCTTTTAGCACGATATTAAGTTCAGATACATCACCTTCAGTCATGTTAGTAAACATGTTTTCGAGTTTCGCTTTTTGTTGTCGAGCAAGTTTAACGTCACGGAATTTTCCTTGACGATATAATGCCACTTCACGTGCTTTCTTTTCATCACGTACAACTGTTGCTTCATCACCAGCAGAAGGTACGCCCGATAGACCTAAAATCTCAACAGGAATTGATGGACCTGCTTCAGTCACTTCTTTACCTAATTCGTTGCGCATTGCACGAATACGACCATATTCAAACCCACATAGAACGATATCGCCTTTACGTAATGTTCCTGATTGAACAAGTACTGTAGCAACAGAACCACGACCTTTATCAAGGAATGATTCAATAACCACACCACTAGCCATACCGGTTTCGTAAGCTGTGAGTTCAAGTACTTCCGCTTGTAACAAAATGGCTTCAAGCAGTTGATCTATACCTGTTCCTGCTTTAGCTGATACATGAACAAATTGTGTGTCTCCACCCCAATCTTCTGACATGACACCATATTGTGCAAGTTCACCTTTTACACGTTCTGGATCGGCTTCGGGTTTATCGATTTTGTTTACGGCAACAACCATAGGTACATTTGCAGCTTTAGCATGTTGGATTGCTTCGATAGTTTGAGGCATGACGCCATCATCAGCTGCCACGACAAGAACAACAATATCAGTTGCTCTTGCACCACGAGCACGCATTGAAGTAAATGCCGCATGTCCCGGTGTATCTAAGAAAGTGATCTCACCATTTGCTGTTTTAACATGATAAGCACCGATATGCTGAGTAATACCACCTGCTTCACCTGAGGCAACTTTTGCTTTACGAATATAGTCAAGCAATGAAGTTTTACCATGGTCTACATGTCCCATAATGGTCACAACCGGAGCCCGTGACACTTTTTCCGCACCCGTATCACGATCACTCATTAAAGATTCTTCTAGTTCGTTTTCACGACGAAGAACGACTTTGTGTCCCATTTCTTCAGCAACTAGCTGAGCTGTTTCCTGATCGATAACCTGATTAATGGTTGCCATTGCCCCCATTTTCATCATCGTTTTGATAACTTCTGAACCTTTTACTGCCATTTTGTTAGCGAGTTCAGCAACGGTAATCGTTTCACCGATAACTACATCTCGGTTAACCGCTTGTACAGGTTTATTAAAACTTTGTTGTAAGGTACTTTTACCTTTCTTTTTATTATTACCACGAGTAACAGCACGTGCTTCTTCACGTTCTGCTTTACCTTCAGATAATTTGCTGCCTTTTTTCTGTTTGGTCTGTTTTGCATTACGACCTCGACCACGTGCGCTTTCAACTTCACGGTCGGTATCGTCTTCTGCTGCGCGTGCAAATTTAGACGTAGTAACATGATAATCTTCTTCATCACCATTGTTGTCATTGTCATTATCATCAGCATCACTATATTGTTCTGCTAATTTTCGCGCTTCTTCAGCCATGCGTTTAGCTTCGGCTTCTAGTTTGCGACGATTTTCTTCTTCAGCTTTACGTTTAATTTCGTTAGCTTCGGCTTCAAGACGCGCTTTTTCTTCTTGTGCTTTTTTTACCTTAGGTGTCACTGATTGTTCTGCTGCTTTTTCAGCTTCTTTCGCTTTTGCTTCTTGTGCACGTTTTTCAGCTTCGGCCTCTTCACGTTTTTTGGCTTCTTGAGCAGCTAATTGTGCTTGTGCTTCAGCTTCTTTACGTGCTTTTAATTCAGCTTCCTGTTTGGCTTTGCGTTCAGCTTCAAGTCGTGCTTTTTCAAGTTCAGCAGGATCTTGCTTAACAATTGTACGTTTTTTGCGTACTTCTATTTTAATTTCTTTGCTTTTGCCACCGCCACTCGATACATTCAAGGTAGAATGTGTTTTACGTTGTAACGTTAATTTTGTTGGGCCTTGCTGAGGATTTAGATGCGCAAGCAAAGCTTCTTTTTCCTTTTGTGTAACAGTATCTGTTGCAGTTTTTTTAATACCTGCATCAGCAAACTGTTGCAAAAGTGTTTGCACTGGAGTATTTATCTCTTGAGCCAGTGTTTCGATTGATACTTTGGTCATGTATTACTATCCCTCAATTATTCATTTGCAAACCAACAAATATTACGAGCAGCCATAATAAAGTCGCCAGCTTGATTACTTGTTAAACCTTCAATCCCGACTAGATCATCTGTACCTTGTTCAGCTAAGTCTTCCAAGGTGATTACATCATGTTGGGCTAATTGATAGGCTAATTCTTGTGTCATACCTGGCAAATCTAATAAATCTTGCGCAGGTCGTTTATCACCACTATTAGCTAATGCTATTGTAGTTAATGCATCTTTGGCTCTATTTCTTAATGCTTCAACGAGTTCTTCATCAAGTTCTTCAATTTCAAGCAATTCATCAACAGGAACGTAAGCAAGTTCTTCCAGTGAAGTAAATCCTTCTTCTACTAAAAGTTTTGCTAACTCTTCATCAATGTCCAGATGTTTAATCAGATTATTAATTGCTGCAAATGATTCTGCATGATGCTTTTCTTGCAAATCTTCGGTGCTCATGACATTTAATGTCCAACCGGTTAGCTGCGAAGCTAAACGAATATTTTGACCGTTACGACCAATTGCCTGTGGTAAAGTATCAGCATTAACAGCAACATCCATTGTATGTTTATCTTCATCAACAACAATGGAAACCACATCGGCAGGCGCCATAGCATTAATTACAAATTGTGCCGGATTATCATCCCATAAAACGATATCAATACGCTCACCACCAAATTCATTGGATACAGCCTGAACACGCGCACCACGCATCCCAACACAAGCACCAACAGGATCGATACGACGATCATTACTGCTTACTGCGATTTTCGCGCGTGAACCTGGATCACGAGCAACGCCTTTAATATCAATCATTTCTTCGCCAATTTCTGGTACTTCAATGCGGAATAACTCTTCCATCATTTGTGGATTTGAACGACTGATACAAAGTTGTGCCGGTTTATTATCTTGTTCAACTAAATATAAGATCCCGCGAACCCTATCGCCTATACGAAAGTTTTCACGTGGTAACATATCATGGCGGGACATCATCGCATCAGCATTATTTCCTAAGTCAAGGATAACGCTATCACGATTAGTCTTTTTAACAATACCTGTTACGATATCTCCAATTCGATTTCTAAACATGTCGATAACCATCGCACGTTCAGCTTCACGAACTTTTTGCACAATCACTTGTTTGGCTGTTTGCGTAGTAATACGGTCGAAGGCAACCGATTCTATCTGCTCTTGAACGTAATCACCAATTTTTACTGAAGGATCTTCGTATTGCGCAGCTTCTAAAGTCATTTCTTTCGTCGGTTGAGTAACTTCGTTCACAACAAGCCAACGACGGAATGTGTCATAATCACCCGTTTTGTGATCAATCTTAACGACAACATCAATATCAACTGTATGTTTCTTTTTGGTTGCCGTCGCTAATGCGGTTTCTAACGCCTCAAAAATTTTATCTCGCGTAAGTGCTTTTTCATTTGATACCGCTTCAACAACAGCTAAAATTTCTTTATTCATCCTTTACACCCGTACTCTATTTAAGGTTAAAATTAGGTACAATGTTTGCTTTTTGTATATTACTAAAAGCAAATACCTCATCATTATTATCAACTGTTAATGTAATCATCTCATTATCAATGGATTTAATATGTCCTTTCCATTTACGACGATTAGCAACAGGGATACGTAAACTCATCGTAATTTCTTCACCAATAAAACGTTTATAATGCTCAAGCGTGAATAATGGTCTGTCCATACCTGGCGATGAGACTTCAAGATTGTAGGCATCTTTGATAGGATCTTCGACATCAAGTACCGCACTAATTTGTCGGCTAACATCAGCACAATCATCAACAGAAATACCCTCTTCACTATCAATATAAACTCGTAACACTGGGTAACGGCCACGGATATATTCAATACCGACTAATTCAAAACCAAGCGCATTAACAGGCTCTTGAATGATATCGGTCAATTGTTGCTCTATATTAGCCAAACAAACCTCCACTGCAGAAAATAAAAAAGGGCATGAAGCCCAACATTCCTTAAAAACTTACGCTTAAATCGAAACGTAAAAAAACCTCGACATGCGAGGCTTACATTTAAAACTAACTATAATGAAGCCACTTGTTTCGAACTTTCATGCAATAATAACAGGATAAATGGTTATGGATGAAAAGTTAAGTGGTTGCGGGGGCTGGATTTGAACCAACGACCTTCGGGTTATGAGCCCGACGAGCTACCAAGCTGCTCCACCCCGCGATAGATGGTTGATGAGTATACTATATTTTGAAAAAAATGCAACTGAAAATCACGCTTTTTTAACAGTTTTACTTGAAGTTATTGAAATATTTCAGATAGTCATTTTGTCTTATTTTTTTAATTACTCACATTAAATTACATTATAATATTTTCTAATGAAATCATAAGGATTTCCGCTGATTTTTCAGCGGAAAAACGTGTTTTTGTGATTAATATTAAATAACGATTTTTGGAGGCTATTTTATAGTTGCATTTTTCATTTTATTGACAAAAATAGCTAATTCATGCAACATTTTTTGAGGGTTATCCAAATGTTGCTCAATAATTTTGACTGTCGCAGAACCAGCAATTGCTCCCGCTGCTCCCGATTTAATTGCTTCACTTACTTGGTTAGGATCAGATATACCAAATCCTTGAATAGCAGGAGGTGCATTAAATTCAATGAGTTTTTTCAATAAATGGGTAAGGGGTTTATTGGCACGATTTTCAGTTCCTGTAACACCAGCGCGAGACACCAAATAAGTATACCCTTTACCATATTTAGCAATATTTTTAATCACTTCATCATCGGCATTAGGTGGACAAATAAATATAGGGGCAATACCATTTTTTTCAGCTGAGCCTATAAACTCTTGCGCATACTCAACAGGTAAATCTGCAATCAATACTGAATCTATCCCTGCTTTAGCGCACTTGGCATAGAAGTTATCAATACCATTTTTGAACACTAAGTTAGCATAGATGAGTAATCCAATAGGAATATGAGTATTATCATGTCGAATTTTGGTTAAAATTTCAAAGCATTTATCAACGGTGATACCGCCTTGAAATGCTCGTATATTGGCGTTTTGAATGGTGGGACCATCCGCCATAGGATCTGAAAATGGAATACCAAGTTCCAACGCATCAGCACCCGCATCAATTAATGTTTGAATTATTTGTAATGAGAGCTTTGGATTGGGATCACCAACGGGAACAAAAGGAACAAATGCACCTCGTTTTTCTTGCTTTAACTTATCAAATAGTTTTTGATAGCGGCTCATTCGACTTCTCCTTTTGCTTTTAAAATATCATAAACAGTAAAGATATCTTTATCGCCACGACCAGATAAATTGACAATTAATAACTGTTCTTTGTTTGGATTTTCTTTGATCATCTTAATAGCGTACGCTAAGGCATGCGATGACTCTAATGCGGGGATTATGCCTTCACTACGTGATAGAGCTTTAAAGGCCGCTAATGCTTCGTCATCAGTAATCGATACATAATCAGCCCGTCCAATACTGTCTAAATATGCATGTTGAGGCCCTACCGACGGAAAATCCAAACCCGCAGATATCGAGTAAGATTCTTCAATTTGTCCTTCATCAGTTTGCATCATTGGCGATTTCATCCCAAAATAAATGCCTAGTTTACCATGTTTTAATGATGCGCCATGCTCGCCACTTTCAATACCATGACCACCCGGTTCAACACCAATTAATCTGACCGATTTATCTTCAATAAAATTGGCAAACATTCCAATAGCGTTTGACCCCCCTCCAACACAAGCAATGACAGCATCAGGCAAGCGACCTTCTTTTTCTAAAATTTGCTGTTTTGCTTCACGGCTGATCATTTGTTGAAACTCTCGGACAATGGTCGGAAACGGATGCGGTCCGGCAGCTGTGCCTAACATATAATGTGCTTTTTCATAACTACCTGACCAGTCTCGTAATGCTTCGTTACAAGCATCTTTCAATGTTGCAGAACCCGTTTCAACAGGAATGACTGTTGCGCCCATTAAACGCATTCTAAAGACATTGGGTGCTTGGCGCTTAACATCTTTTGCCCCCATATAAATGCGGCATTTTAGACCTAATAGTGCGCATGCTAAAGCCGATGCAACGCCATGTTGCCCTGCACCGGTTTCGGCGATTATTTCCGTTTTTCCCATTCTTTTGGCTAGTAAAGCTTGCCCTAATACTTGATTTGTTTTGTGTGCCCCACCATGCACAAGATCTTCTCGTTTTAAATAGAGTTTAGTTTTCGTACCCGCCGTTAAATTTTTACATAATGTGAGTGCTGTAGGTCGACCTGCATAGTTAACTAACAAATCGTTAAACTCTTTTTGGAAGCTGGGATCGTTGATCGCAGAGATAAAAGCATCCTCAAGTTGTTCAAGTACAGGCATCAATATTTGAGGGACATATTGCCCGCCAAATTCACCAAAATAAGGATTTAATTTAGACATAACCATTCCTTTTTAAAATTAATTAAATTTGTTCAAATACGGCTTTAATTTTCTGTTTATCTTTAATTCCAGCAGACATTTCCACACCGGAATTAATATCAACGCCAATAACTTTAGTGGCTAATGCAGATTTGACATTTTGTGGATTTATACCACCCGCTAAAATCACATTATTTAAATCCAGTCCATTTAGTAATGACCAATCAAAACGTTGTCCTGTTCCCCCTGCTCCATGATCAAAGATATAGCGACTAATTAGCGGATGATGATGTTCTGGGATGACATCGCTAATACTTAGCGCTTTCCAGATTTGACAGGATTGAGGCAGCTGTTGACGTAAGGTTTGTAAATACTCTTCGTTTTCATCGCCATGTAATTGAACGGCATAAAGTGATAATTGTTTGGCAATTTGACTTACTTGCTCGATGTCTTCATTTTTAAACACACCAACCCAATTAAGTGGAGCCACTGACATAAGCGAACGCGCTTTAATGGGTGAAATATAGCGTGGTGATTGGGGGACAAAAATTAATCCACCATAAACAGCGCCAGCTTGATAAGCCGCAACAGCATCTTCTGTTCGCGTCAAACCACATACTTTATTTTCACCTAGCATAACTTTTCGAATCGCTATCGCTAAGTTAGATTCCGACATTAATGCACTTCCAATTAAAAAACCATTAGCAAATTGACTGAGTTCTTTCACCTGATTATGGGTGTATATACCTGATTCACTGATAATGATGCGATCCGTCGGAATTGTTTTAGACAAATTCTTGACCCGATTTAAATCGACACTTAAATCACGTAAATTACGATTATTTATACCGATGACTTTAGCACCAAGTTCAATGGCTCGTTCGACTTCTTTTTCAGTACTCGCTTCAGTTAGTACACCCATATTAAGTTGATGAGCAATCTGACTTAAATGACGATATTCATCATCGGTAACAACAGATAGCATTAATAAAATAGCATCTGCTTGATAATAACGCGCTAAATAGATTTGGTATTCGTCAATAATAAAATCTTTACATAGAACGGGTTGTGTCACTTCGTTGCGAACAATTGGCAAAAATTCAAAACGACCTTGAAAGTATTTTTCATCAGTCAGTACAGAAATAGCCGAAGCATAATCTTTATAGACTTTAGCAATACTCGCTGGATCAAAATCGTTACGAATTAAGCCTTTTGAAGGTGACGCTTTTTTACACTCTAAAATAAACACCGTTTTAGGCTGATTTAAGGCTTGATAAAAATCACGATCACTTGGTTTAATTTCTGATTGAAATGTGTCTAGTGGTTTTTGTTTTTTTTGTTCGATTAGCCATTGCTTTTTATCATCAATGATCTGTTTTAAAACAGTCGCCATTTCAACATTTTCGGTTAATGTATTTACAACCATGTTACTCTCCATTTTACCTTGCTGCTAATTGTTGTAACAGCGTATAGGCTTTGCCACTATGCATCATATCAATTGCTTGCTGCGCATTTTGTTTTAAATCTGACTGACCAAACAGGCTCATTAACATGGCGACATTAGCAGCAATGGCTGCTTCATGCGCCGGTTTACCATGACCTTGTAAAATGGCTATTAACATATCACGATTCATCTCAGGTGTACCGCCTTCAATGTCTTTTAAGGTATACTGTTTTAGCCCAAAATCTTGTGGTGTCAAAGTAAAATAACGAATATTGCCATTTCGAATTTCAGCCACTTGGGTTTCACCATGAATAGCAACTTCATCCATTCCAGATCCATGTACCACGTAAGCATGAGTATAACCTAGCATTTTTAGCGTTTCAGCAATCGGTTTAATTAAATCGGGATGATAAACTCCTAATAAAATACGTTTAGGTCTGGACGGATTTATCAACGGCCCAAGCACATTGAAAATAGTCCTTGTTTTTAATTGCTGACGTACGGGCGCAGCATGACGAAAGCCTGAATGATATTGTTGAGCAAATAAAAAACAGACCCCCAATTCATCTAATGCTTTACGAGATGCTTCCGCAGGCATATTTAACTTTATCCCTAAAGCGGATAATACATCGGACGATCCCGATTTACTTGATACACCACGATTACCATGCTTAGCCACTTTATAGCCTAATGCTGCTGCAACAAAAGCGCTTGCTGTGGAGATATTAATACTATTGGTGCCATCGCCACCGGTTCCCACAATATCGGTAAAGTCATAATCGGGAATATCAAAACTATCCGCATTTTCCAGCAAGGCTTGAGCAGCGCCAGCAATTTCATCAGGTTTTTCACCCCTTACTTTCATGCTAATCACCGCAGTTGCTAAAACGGTTGGTTCAATTTTGCCTTGAATAATAAGATTAAATAGAATTTTACTCTCATTTTGGGTTAATGTTTGTCCTAAATACAATTTATTAATAATAGGTTGAATGTTGTATTCTTGTTTATCAATAATGGCCTCAGGTTTCGATTGTGACTCTGATTGTGGTGGATTGAGTGCCCACTCAATCGTTTGTTCTAACAATTTTAGACCTTGAATCGTTAAAATTGATTCGGGGTGAAATTGAAAGCCATAAACCCGATCATGATCATTGCGCACCGCCATTACAATATTATTACAAAGTGCATTAATGGTGAGTGTATTTGGAATATTTTCGCCTTTTAATGAATGGTATCGAGCAACAGGTAGTGGGTTGGGTAACCCTTTAAACATAGCTTGTTCATCGTGTTCAATAAGCGATGCTTTACCATGTAAGATATCACCTGCTGGTACAATACTTCCCCCATAGGACTCGACAATTGCTTGATGACCAAGACAGATACCAATTATTGGCAATTTTCCTTTCAGACGCTTAAGTAGTTCTGGCATGCATCCTGCTTCGCTTGGCGTACCGGGACCTGGTGATAGCATTAAAATAGGATTTTGCATTTGAGATAATTTTTCAATAATGACGTCGGCTGGAATCGTATTACGATAAACAGTGACACAATGTTTGCTATTACGCAGTTGATCGACTAAGTTATAAGTAAAGGAATCAACATTATCAATAAATAAAATATTAGCCATTAAAATACACCTTCTACATGATGTGCTGCCATAATCGCACGAACAACGGCACGAGCTTTATTACGTGACTCATCAGACTCAAATTGTGGTTCTGAATCTAACACTACCCCCCCACCTGCTTGAACGGTTGCAATTCCTGCTTCCACGTAGGCACTACGAATGACTATGCAAGTATCCAAATCGCCATTGGCGGTAAAATATCCAACCGCTCCACCGTAACTACCTCGTTTAATTTTTTCCGATTCAGCAATTAATTGCATGGCTCGAACTTTCGGCGCTCCCGTTAACGTTCCCATATTCATTGTTGCTTGATAAGCATGTAAGGCATCCAAATCATGTCTTAATTGTCCCACCACTCTTGATACCAAATGCATAACAAAAGAGTAACGATCAACTTTTAATAATTCTTTAGTATAGCGAGTACCGGGTTGACATATACGCGCTAAATCATTACGGGCTAAGTCAACTAACATTAAATGTTCTGCTAACTCTTTCTTATCGGTACGCATATCAAGTTCTAATCGACTGTCTAAATCATAATCAATTTCACCATTCGCCGTTAATCCTCGAGGGCGAGTACCAGCAATCGGGTAGATTTCAACTTGATTTGTCACTTTAGTATATTTAAGCGCGCTTTCAGGTGATGCCCCAAACAAGACAAAATCACGATCTTGCATATAAAACATATATGGACTTGGATTGTTATTTTTTAGCACTTGATAAGCCGATAATGGGGCTGGACAAGGTAACGTAAAACGTCTGGAAGGCACTGCCTGAAAAATTTCGCCTTGTTGGATAGCATCTTGCATTTTTTTTACAACCGTGTTGAAATCGTCATCACTTTTATTACACGTAACATCAATGCTTGCCAGTGATTGAGTTTGAATTGGTTTCATCGGCTTGCTTAATCTCACATCTAATTCAGCTAAACGATGAGTTAAGCGAGATATTTCAATCTGATCTGACGTAAAAGCGGTAGCCTTCAAAATTGATACATGATCTTGATGATTAATTTCTAATAGAGTTTCCGCTAAATAGAAACAAAAATCTTGGCAACGTTGTTCTGTTGGTAAAATAGGTAAGTTTTCAAATCCTGCCACCAAGTCATAACAAAATAACCCACCAACAAATATGACATCCGAGCTACTTTGTTCAGGGATATTTACTATTTTAAGTAAAGTTCTTAACGCATCGAAAATCGATAGCGACTTTAAACGAGAATCCTCATCTTGCAGGCTATCAATCGTTGGAAAACTCAAGGTTAATTTTTGGGAATGATCGAATATTTTAATGACCTTTTCGTCAAAAGCATGGTGCAATAAAGGTAACAACTTTTCACCATTAGTGGTCAAGGCTTCAAAAGTCACTTGCGTGTTTATTGCCGAGATACGTAATGCACTATCAACAATCATGACACTTTTAATACCTTGCTTATTATCAATTTCAGCCGATTCGAGCAATAACGTTGCAGGACGATTTTCACATAATTGGTTAAATACTAACGTCGGATCTTGATGATAACAAATAGTTTTAGTTAGCTGGGTTAAAGTTGGCTTATTCATTGTCGACTCACTATTATCAAATTTTTATTTAATTTTTTTATCATTAATTCAAAACTAAAAAACCCGCTTTAAGCGGGTTTATGAAAAAAACAGATAATCACATCACCCGAAATAGCTAATGTGCCACCGACCAAAGCCTATGAATGAATAAATAACTAGGTATAAGTACTGTAATGTCATCATCATTATCTGTTTAATATATTTTGTACTATTAAACTAGTTCATTAGTGTGTTGTCAACAATTAAATTTAAGTAAAGTATCGATAATCGTTTTAATATAAATAAGTTAATAATAACTAGTCAAATTAGAAATTTATCATTAAAATAGCCCCGAATTCTAATTACTAAGGAAATGTTGTCTATGCCTACTTTTTACATCGTTATTGGCGTTATCGTTATACTTGCTTTAATTACTGTATTAAAAGCCATTACTATTGTTCCGCAAGGTTTTCAATATACTATAGAGCGCTTTGGTAAATATACCCATACTCTTGAACCCGGATTAAATATCATTATTCCATTTATGGATGGTGTGGGACGAAAAATTAATATGATGGAACAAGTGCTTGATATTCCATCACAAGAAGTAATTTCAAAAGATAATGCGAATGTGCAAATTGATGCGGTTTGTTTTATCCAAGTACAAGATGCAGCAAGAGCCGCTTATCAAGTTAATCAATTAGAGCGTGCTGTGATTAACTTAATGATGACCAATATACGTACTGTACTGGGTAGTATGGAACTTGATGAAATGTTATCACAACGTGATCATATTAACTCAAAATTATTGGGTATTGTCGATGATGCAACTAGCCCTTGGGGGATTAAAATTACCCGTATTGAAATTCGTGACGTTCGTCCACCTGCTGAATTAATTGCAGCTATGAATGCTCAAATGAAAGCAGAACGTAATAAGCGTGCTGAAATTCTTGAAGCAGAAGGGGTGCGTCAAGCGGCTATTTTACGTTCTGAAGGTGAAAAACAATCTGAAATTTTGAAAGCTGAAGGTGAAAGAGAAGCCGCATTCTTACAAGCTGAAGCGCGTGAACGTGCCGCTGAAGCTGAAGCAAAAGCGACACAAATGGTGTCCCAAGCAATTGCTGCCGGGAATATTAATGCGATTAACTACTTCGTTGCCCAAAAATATACCGAAGCATTACAACAAATCGGTTCATCAGATAACAGTAAAGTTATTATGATGCCACTTGATGCATCTAATTTAATCGGCAGTATTGGTGGTATTGCAGAATTAATTAAAGAATCAAAAACTAATTCATAATAATTTTTCGATATTTATGCCTCTAATTTAGCGAATTTACACAGTGCTAAATCAGAGGCATTATTTTAATTTTTATAAAATGAAAGGTAAAAAATAATGGCTGATTTTTTTACAGTTATTTATAACTCTCCTCAATGGATTTTCATTGCCTTAGGCGTTATTTTTCTGATTGCCGAATTATTGGGTATAGGTGGATATGCACTTTGGTGTGGAATTTCAGCCATTTGTGTGGGAATAATAGCTTGGGTAATTCCATTATCTTGGCCAACTTTATGGTTCTTATTTTCAATTTTTACGGTCGTTTCTGTTTATCTCTGGTATGTCTGGCTTAAAAGCAAAGGAAAACATCGTTCAAGTAAAAACCAAATTAATCAACCTCAACAAGACTTAATTGGTATTAAAACCGTTGTCACTGATGCAATTATTAATGGTACTGGTCGAGTTAAAATTAAAGATGGCACATGGTCAGCTAGATGTAATCAAGATTTACCAGTAGGTCAATCCGTTATTGTTACTTCTGTCGATGGAATAATTTTAAGTGTTGAACCTATCATTTAAAATGTTTTCATATCATATTTGAAAAACAAATATCAGAAAAATGACATTGAGAAGATGATTGAAATTTGTAAAGAAAATAAGATTTACATATGGAAAGATGATACCCAAAATGCACCAAAATTTATGCAATCTTTATTGTGTAACAAAGCAGTATCATTGATTCGATACTATTAATCTTAACATTCATTTATCCTATTAGCCAATAATCATTATTGGCTAATTTTTTTAGTTAATAAACCGTAAATATTTGTTATAACAGTGACGATAAATTGTTCACCTTCGTTTGACTTATCGATGCGATATGCTATCACACTGGTAATGACATATAGAGAGTTATGCCGACAACGCTAATTTTTTTAATTTAACAAACCTTATAATATTGGAAGCATTTTTTTCATGACAAACATAGAAAAGCCCAACAATGTCACATTGTTGAGCTTTAACTAAAATAATTGGAGTTTACTATCGAGAGGCAATATCACTATGACATCTCGCTCCAGACCACTTAATGTGACATAGAAGTTTTAACACCACCTTCTGGTATAGGAACATAAGCGGTTTCTTTATCTGTTCTTTGTTTATTGTTGCGAACTTTAAGGGCGGTTTTAATACCAAAGAAGATAATCGTGTATACCACAAGTAAGAATAAAATACTTAATCCTGCATTGGTATAATTATTGATAATAATATGATGCATATTATCAATTTGTTGAGCAGTTAACTCTTTACTACCTTCAGCAATTTGACGTTTATATTCATTAGCTAAATAGAAGAAGCCTTCTAATTGAGGATTATCACTGAATAATTTTAGACCTAATGCCCATGTTGTACAGATTAACAACCAAATTGCCGGAATGATCGTGACCCAAATGTATTGCGCACGTTTCATTTTAATCAATACGACTGTTGCTAAAATCAGCGCGACAGCAGCTAACATTTGATTAGATATACCGAATAGTGGCCATAAGCTCTTCACACCACCTAATGGGTCAACAACGCCTTGATAGAGGAGATATCCCCATAATCCTACACACCCCAGCGTACCAATAAAGCCGGCGATAAGTGAGTCTGTTTTTTTCAAGAACGGTACAAAATTACCTAATAAATCTTGTAACATAAATCGACCTGAACGTGTTCCTGCATCAAGCGCCGTTAAAATAAATAGGGCTTCAAACAAAATACCGAAATGATACCAAAAGCCCATATTCGCTCCTGGTAATATTTGGTTGAATACATAAGCAATCCCTACCGCTAGCGTTGGTGCACCACCTGCACGATTCAAGACGGACGGTTCACCTATGTCTTTGGCGGTTTGTAGGATTTGCTCAGGAGAGATCACAAAGCCCCATGAACTCACTGTCGCAGCTGCATGAACGGTGACATCTTTTAATTGCGCCATTATCATTGGTGCATCATCAGTCCCCAATTTATGCAAATCAGGCATTGTAATCCCTAATCCTGCTGGCGGAGTATTCATCGCAAAATAGAGACCAGGCTCAATAATTGAAGCTGCTACTAACGCCATTATGGCGACAAATGACTCCATTAACATTGCACCATATCCGATAAAGCGTGCGTCTTTTTCGTTAGCTAATAATTTAGGTGTGGTACCAGAAGAAATAAGCGCATGGAATCCAGAAACCGCACCACAAGCTATCGTAATAAATAAGAATGGAAATAATGATCCCTTCCAAACAGGACCAGTCCCATCAACATATTGTGTTACATCTGGCATTTTTAAATCAGGATTTAATATGACTATTCCTATTGCTAAACCAACAATGACGCCAATTTTCAGAAACGTCGCTAAATAATCACGTGGTGCCAATATTAACCATACAGGTAACATCGCAGAGATAAAGGCATAACCGACTAGCACATAAGTGATCGTTGTGTCTTTAAATGTTAACGCTGGTCCCCAGTAAGGATCGTGAGCAATAACGCCCCCAAACCAAATGGATAATATAAGTAAAACAATACCAATGACTGAGATTTCAAGAACTCGACCGGGTCTTAAAAATCGCATATAGATACCCATAAACAGCGCAATGGGTACGGTTGAACACACCGTGAAAACACCCCAAGGACTTTCTGCTAATGCTTTCACAACAATTAACGCTAAAACCGCTAAAATGATAAGCATAATCAAAAAGCAACCAAATAAGGCAATAGCACCAGGAATTGGCCCCATCTCGCTTTTAATCATTTCACCCAGTGAAGAACCATTACGGCGAGATGAAAGGAAAAGCACCATAAAATCTTGTACGGCGCCAGCAAAAACAACACCAGCAAGTAGCCAAAGTGTACCAGGCAAATAACCAACTTGTGCAGCAAGAACGGGACCAACTAGTGGACCTGCACCAGCTATAGCAGCAAAATGGTGACCAAATAAAACATATTTATTGGTTGGAACATAATTTAGTCCGTCGTTATTAATGACAGCAGGCGTTGCTCGAGTAGGATCTAATCGCATAACCTTATTAGCGATATAAAGGCTATAATATCGATAAGCAACTAAATATACAGATACAGCAGCAGCAACAATCCATAATGCACTGATGTGTTCACCTCGCCGTAATGCAACAACTGCTAGACAGCATGCACCAACAAAAGCAAGAATGACCCAAGGAATATGCTTTAATATTTTATTATTCATAATGATTCTCTTTTTGGGTTTTAAGATTATAAAAACGATACTTAACACCATTAAAATGCTATTTGGCTTGGTGTTTGGATAAATAAAAAACAATTTTTTATTATCTTCCACTATTCCTTACCTATTTTATGGTTTTGAGTATACCTTTGTGACTTATATATCAAGCTTATAGTAAATTTTTGTTGATAAGAATGGTATCGCTATTTAAGCCATAGGTTGAATGGCAACAATGAGTGGTTAAAATCAGTCAATGAGCGGTTTAATAAAATTTACATAAATCGATAATTGAAATCATAATCCTAACATTTCTTTGAGTGATTTTAGATATCGACGACTAACAGGGACTGAAATATCGTTATTTAAAATAATACTTACGCCCGTTGATTCATTAAAGCGAATCTCTTTGAGTTTTTTTAAATTAACTAAGTATTGTCTGTGACATCGAATAAGAGGGGTTTTATCTTCTAATGTCTTTAAAGTTAACTCAGTAAAATATTCATCATTATTTTGATTAAATACATAGATACCACTTATTTTTGAAGCGATATAAAATACATCATCTAAATTTAATAAATAGATACGGTTATGACCAACACAAGGGATATAATCTAAATTTTGATTAACTATATCTAAATGCTTTAGATTATTAGGTAATTGATGTTGATGTAAACGGCATAGTGTTTTATTGAGACGGTCTTGTTCTACCGGTTTAAGTAAATAATCAAAGGCTTGTTCTTCAAAAGCTTTAACGGCAAATTCACTGTATGCAGTTAAAAAGACAATGCTAGGCATCGTCTGGGGATCAAGCATCGATAACATTTCAAACCCATTTATTTTGGGCATATGTATATCTAAAAATACTACGTCAGGTTGTAGGCGGTGTATTTTACTGATTGCTTCCATTGCATTATGACACTCAGCAATAATAGCAACATCGGGATCTTTTTCGAGCAAACAACGTAAATTTTCACGTGCAGGGAGTTCATCATCCACAATAATAACATTTAACATTAACTAATTACATCCTCTTGCAATGGTAGTGATAATATCACTTTCGTATATTCGTCAGGTTGACAGAAAATCGCTAAACCATATCTTTCACCATAACGAATATGAATTCTTTTATCGACTAAATTTAGTCCTAATCCTTTCATATCTTTTTTATTTTCTCGATAATTACCCGCATTATCGATGACTTCTAAATACAATGTTAAATCTTTTGTATAAGCATTTATACTCACTTTTCCTTCACCAATCAATTGGGAAGTACCATGTTTTATGGCATTTTCAACGATTGGTTGCAATGAAAATGCAGGAAGACGAGCATTTTCTAAATCTGCTGGGATATGAATATCAAGCGTGAGTTGATCCATAAAACGCATTTTTTCAATTTGTAAATAAGAATTAACATGCTCTATTTCATCTTTGAGCGTAACTATTTCGTCCGTTCTTTTTAGATTTTTTCGAAAAAAAGTTGATAGATTTTGCACCAGCTCAGATGCTTGCACTTTATCACGCCGAATAACCGCGACTAGCGTATTTAAGGCATTAAATAAGAAATGTGGATTAACTTGAGCGTGTAATAACTTAATTTCGGTTTTAGACAATAATTGTTTGTAATGCTCATTTTGACCCGCTAATATTTGTGCCGATAATAAACTGGCTATCCCTTCCCCTAATGTTCGATTGATTGAACTAAATAAAGTATTTTTTGCCTCATATAATTTGATCGTACCAACAACAGTATTATTTTCACCTCGCAGTGGAATTACCAGCGTTGATCCAAGACGGCAATTTTTATTAATTGAACATTGATACGGTAAATGTGCGCCATCCAGATATTGTACTTCATTTTTTTCAATAGCTTCTAAAGTACTATTTGACGTGATCAGTGTACCCGGTAAATGGTGATCATCTCCAATTCCAATAAAAGCCAAGATTTTTTCTCTGTCTGTAATGGAAACCGCACCAATATCCAACTCTTGATAAATAATTTCTGCCACTTTTGTACTATTTTCTTGATTGAAACCATCACGTAACAGCCCTTCAGTGCTCACTGCAATTTGTAATGCTTTTGCCGAAAAAGCCGAGGTATAGCGTTCGAAAATAGCTCGTCGATCCAATAAAATTCGCATAAACATCGCTGAACCAATACTATTGGCGATAATCATGGGCGCTGCAATACTTTTTACCGCATGTAAAACAGTATCAAAAGGACGTGAAATTAATAATACTAAAATCATTTCAAGCGATTCGACCAATAAACCCAGCACACCGACTAACAAAGGATTATAGATAAGATCAACCCGACCTTTTTTCATTAACGCGTAATGTAATAACCCACTGATTAGCCCAATTAATATAGTCGATAACATACAACTTTCAGCCGTTATTCCCCCCAATGTATAGCGGTGAATTCCCCCTGTCACACCGACTAAAAAACCAACCATAGGACCACCAAGAAGACCACCTAAGATCGCCCCGATAGCACGGGTATTTGCAATAGTATCTTCAATGTGAAGTCCAAAATAGCTCCCCATAATACAAAACAGTGAGAAGATAAAATAGCAAACTAATTTATGCGGTAAATGCACTGTGACTTGCATGAGCGGAATAACAATTGGGGTTTTACTTAGTAAATAGGCAATAACCAAATAAACACACATCTGTTGTAAAAGTTGTAAAATTAGATCGAATTCAAGCATAATTTAAATCTATTAAGCCTATCCCACTAACGAAGGTTAATGGGATAAAAAAGTTTAGTTATTCAATAAAGTAAAAGTTTGTTTGTTTTGTGTAGTTGAATCCGAGCCAATAAACACATTAAATTTACCTGGCTCTGCCACATATTGCATTTTGTCATTCCAAAATTTTAACATTTCAGGCTTAATAATAAAGTGCACTTCTCCTTTTTCATGTGCTTTCAATGTAATGCTCTCAAAGCCTTTTAGTTCTTTAACGGGTCTACTTACCGAAGCAGTCACATCTTGTAAGTAAAGTTGAACGGTTTGAGTACCTTCCCTGTTTCCTGTATTTTCAACTATTGCTGTCACAATAATTTGACCATTTTGTTGCATTTCTGTCGCTGAAAGAGAAAAAGTGATGTTGAAATCAGTATAACTTAGTCCATAGCCAAAAGAGAACAAAGGTTCATTAGGACTGTCCAAATAAGATGTCGTGTATTTCCCCATATTCTCCGTTCCGTGTGGGCGACCTGTGTTTAAATGGCTGTAATAGACAGGTATCTGCCCAACATTACGTGGAAATGACATAGGTAATTTTCCAGACGGATTATAATCGCCAAACAATACATCAGCAATGGCATTACCGCCTTCTGTACCTAAAAACCATGTTTCAAGCATCGCATCGGCTTGTTGAAATTCATCGACTAATGTTAACGGGCGACCATTCATTAAAGCAATAACAAGGGGTTTACCGGTTGCTTTAAGTGCTCGAAGTAATCTTTTTTGACTTTCAGGAAGGGAAATATCTGTTCGACTTGACGACTCATGTGCCATTCCTTGCGCTTCACCAACGAAAGCGACAACAACATCTGCATTTTTCGCTAATTCGACCGCTTCACTAATCATCTTTTCAACAGGTCTGTCATCAAATTTTGCCGTAACTTCGTAAAGATTTAAGAATTTAAATAGTGCGGGATCATCCGAAAGATTAGCACCCAATGCATAACTGACATTTTTGGGGTTGTTTATTGCGTGATTAATGCCTTCCAAGGGAGTCACGGCTAAATTAGCTCGACCTGCACCCGACCAACTCCCTAATATATCGCGTTTGGAGTCTGCTAGTGGACCAATAACCGCAATTTTTTGATCTTTAGATAAAGGTAAAACCTTATTATCATTTTTTAATAACACAATACTGCGTCGTGCCACTTCTCTGGCTTCTTTTCGATGTAATCGATTATCAGCAAACATCGTTTCAATGTCTAAGTTTGGATCTAAATTACGATGAGGGTGACGAAACAATCCCATATCATATTTAAGCGACAACACGTGTCGACATGCATTGTTAATATCATCTTCACTCAATGCCCCTTCTTTGACCAGTTGGGGGATAAATTGAAGGAAATATTCATCATTCATACTAACATCAATACCGGCTTTAATTGCAATGCGAACAGCATCTTTGGCATCACTGGCAACACCATGATTAATTAGTTCCCGAATTGCACCATGATCGCTAATGACTACGCCATTAAAATGCCATTGATGACGTAGCACATCGGTCAAAAGCCAATGATTTGCGGTAGCCGGAACACCATTTACCGTAACCAGCGATACCATAATAGCTTGGCTTCCTGCATCTATTGCCGCTTTGTAGGGAACCAGATATTCTTGAAACATTTTTCGTTCACTCATATCGGTACTATTGTATTCTCGCCCACCTTCAACCGCACCATAAAGCGCAAAGTGTTTAACGGTTGTCACCAACGAATTTTTTTCCGCCAAAGACGGCTTTTGCATTTTTTCAACAAAAATCCGCCCAGCTTCTGAAGTAAGATAAGGATCTTCACCAAAACCTTCAGAAACTCTACCCCATCGTGGGTCTCGGGTAATATCAACCATGGGAGCCCAAGTAATATTAAGTCCATCAGAAGTAGCTTCATCAGCGGAAACTTGTGCGACAAGAGCCATTGCTTGGCGATCCCAAGTAGAGGCAATACCTAAATTGATTGGAAACACAGTGCGATGACCATGCACAATGTCAAATCCTAATAATAACGGGATCTTGTTAGGTGAATTTAAAGCACGATCTTGCATTCGTGACAAGTCAGGCTCGACAACAGTATTAAATATCCCCCCAATTTCGCCAGCTTCAATTTGATCTAAGACTTTATCGAGTGTGAGTTCTCCGCCCACACTGATTAAACGCAATTGTCCAACCTTCTGTTCAATGGTCATTTTTGATAATAGCGCATCAATAAAGGCTTTTTTATCCTCGCTATTTTCATTTTGCGCAAGAATAGAAGAAGAGAAGAGACACATGAATAACAATAAGATTAATTTTTTCATCATTAGGTTCGCTGTCACTGTCGTTGTGAGGATTAAAATAAGAATAGAATAGCTGAATCGCTAAAAAAAATCTCAATCTTTACTAAATTTGTGAAAATCAACTTTATGATAGTATGGTGAAATTTTTTAGTAATAATAAGAAAAAATGAGGATTATGCTAAAATGAAGACCGGATATTCAATAAGCAAACTTGCCGACAACATTATCGGCAAATTTAAGCGTTGTTTAGTCTCGAAAATTGGTAAATTGAAAAGGTTGTCCTAATTCACCATTCTTGACTAAAGCCATTGTCGCTTGTAAATCATCACGAGACTTACCAGTTACACGAACTTGATCACCTTGAACTTGAGCTTGAACTTTAATTTTACTATCTTTAATTAATTTCACTATTTTTTTAGCTAACTCTTTATCAATACCTTGCTTCAGTTTGACAGTGATACTGTAAAGTTTACCGCTATGCTCCAATTCTTCAGGAATGTCTAAAGCACCGCCATCAATACCACGTTTAGCCAATTTATCTCGTAAGATATCAAGAAGTTGCTGAACTTGAAACTCAGATTGACTGGTGGCTTTAATTGTCTCGTTTTTTTCGTTCAATTCAAACGAAGCTTCAACATTTTTAAAATCCCAGCGTGTGGTCAATTCACGTGACGCGTTCTCGACGCCATTTTTCACTTCTGGCATTTGGATTTCTGATACGATATCGAAAGAAGGCATAAACTCTCCTCTTCAAAAGATTAAAAATATAAATAGAATTCTAAGAAAAATACAAAGATATATGCCACTTAGTTAGTGGCATTTTTAAGTGTGATTAAAAAATTAATCGATAGTGCGAAGTAACTCATTGATACCCACTTTTCCTAAAGTTTTGGCATCCACTTTCTTAACAATAACGGCACAATAAAGGCTATATTTACCATCTTTAGTTGGTAAGTTACCGGAAACAACAACAGAACCTGCAGGCACACGACCATAATGAACTTCACCGGTTGCACGATCATAAATTTTGGTACTTTGCCCAATAAATACGCCCATTGAAATAACCGAACCCTCTTCAACTACCACGCCTTCTACAATTTCACTACGGGCACCGATAAAGCAGTTATCTTCAATAATCGTTGGATTTGCTTGTAATGGCTCTAAGACTCCACCAATACCTACACCACCAGACAAATGAACATTTTTACCAATTTGGGCACATGAACCAACTGTAACCCATGTATCAACCATTGTTCCTTCATCAACATAAGCACCAATATTAACATAAGATGGCATTAATACGGTGTTACGAGCGACATAAGCCCCTTTACGCGCAATGGCAGACGGAACAACACGAAAACCCTCTTGCGCAAATCTAGCTTCATCATAGTCAGCAAATTTTAACGGCACTTTATCGTAATAATTAGTTGGACCAGCATTGATCAACTGATTTTCGTTAATACGAAACGAGAGCAATACAGCTTTTTTCAACCATTGATGGGTGACCCACTCACCATTAATTTTTTCAGCGACACGCATTTTTCCGCTATCTAATAGATGAATACATTGATTAATTGCATCACGTGTAACAGCATCTGCATTTGATGGTGTGATTTCCGCACGACGTTCAAATGCGGCGTCAATAATAGTTTGTAATTGTTGCATCTCTTGTTTCCTTTAACTTTTAAGTCCGTTGGCAAATTTAATCAGGATTGACAGTATAATATAATATCTGGCACTTTTTAAGCGGTTTGTCATATCATCTTAATACTGTTTAATAAAAAGGACATTAATTTGTGAAATGTGTTCCAATTTTGACAATAAAAAATCATTATTTGAATGTCATTATTTACTATCATCATATCGCTAATTTAACCAATATGTATGATGCAAAATTCAGGATTTTCTTTATTAGAGTTGATCGTTGTTGTGGGCATTTGTGCCATATTTGCTTCCATTGGTGTAACACAATGGAAAACGTTACAATTTAAAGAAGAATTACTTACCACCACTAAACAATTAACGCATTTTTTTAACGAAGTGCAAATTAACGCATACACTTATAATCATACTTATCATTTCTATCTTTTTTCCTCGCCTTGGTGTTTAGTTGCCAGTAAAGGCGATAAACCCAATTCCTGTATGGAGAGTGAATTACGATATATTAAACCCAACAATTCGGTGGAAATAAGCGGTTTAACCAATAAAAAAATCATTTCCTTTTGGGGACGAAGAAACATGGCACAAACAGCTTCTTTACAACTTCATAATCAGATAGGCGAAACAAAAATTTTTATCTCATTTCGAGGAAGGGTTCGCTTTTGTTATGAGCAAGGTTATCTATCCGGTATGCCTCCATGTTAAAACAATCAGGATTTTCGCTATTTGAAGTATTAATCTGTTTAATGATAGCAAGTTTAATTTTGATTGGCACAAGTCAATGTTATCAACAACTCCAAATGCGGCTAAGTGATGATTATTTAAAATCACATTTACAACAAACAGTTCATCAAGCACTGGCTGGCTTATCTAAAGATATTAAGCGTGCTGGGTTTACGCATCATATTTCTACAGAAATAAAATTTAAACCCATTGAAATTAATGATCGACAAGATTGTATTGTTATTCGTTATGACAGTGGATTAGGTGATAATGGGAGTCGCAACTCTTTATATTCTACTTATTTTGATGTCTTTACTTTTCGCTATCACCAAAATAATCTTGAATACAAACACGCAGCCACAAAATGTGATGGTTTGAATTGGCAACGCCTGTTTGATCCAAATGATGTGAACGTCACACAATTTAGTATCAAGCAACGCAGTCAGACAATTGAAATAAAGTTAACTGCTGAATTAAAAAAACATGCTCATATTCAGTATCACCTTACCAAGATAATCAAAAATGAAAACAGGTAATCGTTTTGTTAACCAATCGGGGTTTAGTGCTATTGTTATGGTGATTATTTTAATGATAATAGGCTTATCTTTATTGTTCGGATTTCATATTTTAGTTGCATCATGGCAAAAAATTGCCATGACAGAAAGACGATACTATCAACAATTTAATACCGCCAGTTCATCATTAAGTTGGGCAATAACCCAACGTTGGCAGCGCCCTAAACCCCATTGGCAATGCCAACATGAGCTAAATTTACAATTAAAAGTTTGTATTAAACAATCGAATTTGAGTCACGATAATGCCATTTTAGTACGAGGAGAAGCTAATGGATTTTTTCTTTATACTTTAGCGCATTTAGACAATGGCAAACTCATCGTTCATAAAGGACAGTGGCTTGATTATTGCCCAGAGAAAAGAAGTCATGATTGTGAATAAACATGCTGGCGGTTTTAGTTTGATTGAAGTATTGATCGCCTCACTACTATTTTCAATCATTCTTTTTAGTTTTATGCAGATGGAAAAAGCCTTATTTCATCAGCGCCATTACATTACCAACAAACTACATGCTGATCAGGTTATCTTCCAATTACTCGATAGCTATCCTGATATTGCCCAACATATTATTCCAACACATTGGACATACCTCGTACAAAATAAAACCTATAATAATCAATGTACACTGGTAATCATAACCGTTACTATACCTAATTATGATAAAAGTGAGCAACAACGATTATTTTGCCAATAACAATTAAATCTTATTTTCGATAAACTCATGCAATGCCATTAACACTTGAGCCGTTTTTTCAGCATGAACATTGTGACCGGCTCCTTCAATAGTTACAATTTTAGCCTGTGGAAATTGCGAAAACAGTGTATCCAAATATTGATCAGCTATGTATGTTGAATTCCCACCACGAATAAATAAAATGGGTTTCATACTGGGCGCGTCTGCTTGCCAATCACTTAAATCAGAATAATTTTTAACAATAATGTTAGCATTAAATAGCCAGTGATCGTTTTTAAATGATTTTAATAAAAAATAGATAGTCGCTGTATTCACACCTTGTTGCTCCATAATATGCATAATCTGTTTTTTATCAGTAATGTGCTGTGAACAACACTTTTCTAATGATTGAATAACATCAAAATTAGGCGACTGTAAATATTTAACGGGTGCAATATCCATGACGACAACTTTCTGTATAATTTCAGGCACAATTCGAATTAATTGCATTGCCACTTTTCCACCCATTGAATGGCCGACAATTATAAGATTTTTCAATTGTAATTCATGACAAAGCTCAGCAACATCATTAGCCATAGCGTCATAATTCATTTCATCTGACCACGGCGAAAGTCCGTGATTACGCAGATCGACCTGAATAGTTTGATAATGCGGAGCAAAATCTTTTGCTAACATATTCAAATTATCCAAGCTACCAAACATACCATGCAAAAATAAAATAGGCTGTCCTTCGCCCTGAATTTTATAGTTTAGTTTCATATTTCCACTCTAATATTTATGTTTAAAATTTATTCCAATAGTTGATAATAATTTAGTGATTAATTCTGTAACAATATAAGCTATAAATGTGTTAGAATTCAGCACTTATTTTCATTATATATTAAGTCATATGTTTCAAAATAACCCATTACTCGCACAATTAAAGCAAGAGCTTCATCAACAAACGCCACGCATTGAAGGCACAGTCCGAGCCCATGAGAAGGGATTCGGTTTTTTAGACGTTGATAACAAAACCAGTTATTTTATACCAATGGCTAAAATGAAAACCGTTTGTCATGGCGACAAAGTTTCTGGAATCGTTGTCAAAAACAACGATAAAGAATCTTTTGAACCTGAAGTATTACTTGAAAGCGCATTAGAATCATTTATTGGAAGAATAGGTTTCCATGACCGTTCAATGGTTATCTATCCAGAAAACATGCCTAGTAGTTTTTCGATCCCCTGCAAAGTAAATAGTCAACTTCCACAAAAATTGAAAGAAAATGACTGGGTCGTTGCAACACTAATTTCACATCCTTTGAACGCAGACAAAAAAAAATTTGTTGCAGCCATTACCGACTTCATCGTTGAAGATGATTCAAAATACAAATTATGGCTTAAAACACTAGCACGTTATAATTTAGAAACAACAGTACCGCAAGCTGATACTTTATCGATTATTCAAAAAGAGCTTGAAAATCGTCAAGATTTAACTGACATCTGTTTTTTTACCATAGATAGTGAAAACACTCAAGATATGGATGATGCGATTTCGGTTAATATGGATGAACAAGGTAATTTTAATCTTCATGTCGCCATTGCCGATCCCACAGCATTTGTCTTGAAAGATAGTGATATTGATAATATTGCAAAAATGAGGAATTTTACGACCTACCTTCCCGATTTCAATATTCCAATGTTACCTAAAGAGTTAGCCGATGATTTATGTTCTTTGCAAGCGAATGTAAAACGCCCGGCAATGGTCTGCAAGCTAAAACTTGATTCATCAGGGAATATCTTATTTGATAGCATCAGTTTTACCTCTGCTTGGATAGAATCGAAAGCCAAACTTGCTTATCACAATGTTTCTGACTTCTTGGAAAACAATGAGCAATTATCTTCAAGTCATTCATCTTTACCCGAACAACTTAATATTTTAGCCAATTTAGCTAAGGTCAGAATAAATTGGCGACAAGAAAATGCACTTGTTTTTAAGGATGTAACCGACTACCGTTTCGTACTTGATGAAAATCGCCAAGTTGAAGCTATCATAAAAGAACCGCGTCGC
This sequence comes from Gilliamella sp. B3801, assembly GCF_026536645.1. NCBI lineage: Bacteria > Pseudomonadati > Pseudomonadota > Gammaproteobacteria > Orbales > Orbaceae > Gilliamella > Gilliamella sp. B3801. The sequence continues at coordinate 231,099 of NZ_JAFNNR010000003.1, read as the reverse complement.
ATCGCTAATCAAATTGTTGAAGAAGTCATGGTGATTGCAAACCAAGCATTAACCACGATGTTAAATGAAAACATTGGTTTTGGTATTTATAATATTCACACCGGTTTTGACACCAAATATCTGGATCAAATATTAAAAATTCTAGCCGACAACGGGATAACTGAGTTTGATAAAACGTCACTAACTTCGTTTGCAGGTTATATAAAACTTCGTCGCATCATTGATAATGATCCGTTTTTAGCCATGCGATTACGAAAATTCCAAAGTCCGGCTGATTTTTCAATTGAACCTCAACCTCATTTTGGATTGGGATTTGACGCTTATGCAACTTGGACATCACCAATTCGTAAATATGGCGATATGGTTAATCATCGTTTATTGAAAGCTTATATGCGCCAGGAAGCGTTAACACCACCGGATACAAATCAACTCAAAACCATGAATGAACGGCGAAAAATGTTAAGATTGGCAGAACGAGATATGGCCGAAAATCTATTTGCTCAATACTTATCAGATAAAATTGGTCAAACATACACAGCTGAAATTGTGGATATCAATCGTGGCGGTGCCAGAGTTCGTCTTACCGATATTGGTGCTTATGCTTTTTTACCTTTATCCATGCTACATTCTGTAAGGGAAGAAATCGTTTCATTACCCGATGAAGGCGTGATTAAAATAAACGATAACATCGGTTATAAACTCACAGATATTATCCCTGTTTCTATCTTTCAAGTAAAAAATGAAAATCAATCAATTATCGTTAAATTAACAAATATTAATGAATAATTAAAAATATGATGCCTTGCAGATTAATGATAATTAATCTTTACCTAATGCTGTAATTATTTAGCATCAAGGCATCATATATTGACAATATCTTAACGATTAAATCCTTTTGTTTCGTGATAAGATCTGATATCTTTCCCAACCTTGTTAAAACATTGCTTTTATAAGATAAATGGGTTATAAAAGTGTCGTTGTTATAGCATTAATCGGTAACATCAAGAGGGATTTATGGTATCAATTCATGGTCATGAAGTTTTACAAATGATGGAAGGGAATAGCTACACAGAATTATCTCTACTGGCAGCTATTGAACAACGATTTGGAAAACATGCTAAATTTCATACTTGCTCTAAAACAGATATGAATGCATCTGAACTGATTGCTTTTTTGAAAGCGAAAGCAAAATTTTCACCTGTAACAAATACACAATTTACAGTTAATATTCAGAAGATCTGTCACCACTAATGATAAAGTTGTAAGTTCTATCACATTTTTTACAAAAAAATACGTTGTTATAAAGTGTTATTATAAAAAAAAGTATATAATTTTTTTAATAATAGCTATATAGCATCCTATTGAATTATAACTCAAGAATAAGTTCATGGAATTTTATATATGAAAATAAGTAATATTTTAACATGTGCCATTGTTGCTATTCTTGTTTCAAGTTGCGCACTTCGATCTGATTTGTCACAGAAAAAAGCTGAAGGGAATACTGAAACAGATCAATTATTGGCTTTACAAAATAAAACTGAATATAACAATCCCTATGTTGTTAGTGCAAAAAATCAACTAGCTCAATTAATTGGCAACAAAAATTTTAATAACTATGTTATTAAGCGAGGATTGCTAACGTGTAAAAATGATAATAATTCAGCCTTTTGTGTTTTAAATTTTTATTTGACTGAATATTATAAGCTGAAATCTGATCTGCAACTCAAAAAAATAACTGAAGAAAACGAAGCTGAGCGTCAAATTGAACTGAATAAAATCAAGGCATCTCGCAGCAATATCAAAAATTATTGTGATCTTTCTGCTGATTTTGTCTCGGCAATTTATACAAAAGATACAACCAAGATTGCCAACTACTATCAACCCTTATTTAAAATGTCTGAGCAAGATATGTCAGCACTCTATTCTAAAATCAATAAAGATAATTATGCTCACTTTTTGATTGACCAAAACCCAAGTATTATTTTAGAAATGAAAAACGATTATGTTGAAAAGTGTTTAGGCAATCCAAAAGATAATATTATTAATTATTTCAATATATTTAGATAAACCCAATGTGAGTATTTTATGCACAATTTATTGCCAAACAGCCAATTTTATAAAACAGTCACATGCAAAATATTTTGCGTGTGTGCTGTTTCGTTAATTAGCTTTTCTTCTTGGGCATTTTCGTATGAGGATGTGATAAACAAAGCTAAAGACTTGTCAAAAAAAGCTTATCAGCAACCATCCAAAAATATCCCGAGTGAACTTGCATCATTACAATTTGCAGACTATCAGAAAATTCAATTTAATCATCAAAAAGCTTATTGGAATGATGAAGATACTCGTTTTAAACTTGAGTTTTATCATGAAGGTATGTATTTCGATACCCCCGTTAAGATTAATGAGGTCGTCAATAATCACGCTCAAGAAATAAAATATGATCCTAGTTATTTTGACCTTAGTCAGATTCACTTAGATAAATTAGATACTAAAAATTTAGGCTTTGCGGGATTTAAAGTACATTATCCTATCAATTCGCCAACCAAAACCGATGATGAAGTTTTTACTGCACTCGGTGGTAGTTACTTTCGGGCAATAGGTAAAAACCAAATCTATGGTCTTTCAGCGAGAGGGCTTGCTATCGATACAGGTGAAATATCGGGAGAAGAGTTTCCTCGTTTTAAAGAATTTTGGATAGAAAGACCCGAACCGAATCAGAAACATTTAGTGATTTATGCGCTTCTTGATTCATCTAGTGTAACAGGTGCATACAAAATAACGTTAATCCCAAGTGTTGATACCACTGTCACGGTTGAAGCTAAAGTGTTCTTCCGTACATCAGTAAAAAAACTTGGTGTTGCACCCTTAACCAGTATGTTTTTATACGGGCCAAATCAACCTTCGCCAATTTTGAATTATCGCCCTGCAATGCATGATTCCAATGGGTTATCCATTTTAACCAACAATAATGAATGGATTTGGCGTCCGTTAAACAATCCTAAGCGTCTGTCGTTTTCATCTTATAGCTTGGAAAACCCTAAACAATTTGGCTTGATTCAACGTGATAATGGTTTTCAAGATTACCAAGACCTTGACGACCATTATGAGCAAAGACCAAGTGTTTGGACAGAAATTCTTGGCGATTGGCAAAAAGGTCGTGTGGAACTCGTTGAAATACCGACCGCCGATGAAACTAACGATAATATCGTAACGTTCTGGGTTCCGAAAAAACAGTACAATGCTGGTGATGTTCTTGATATTAGCTATCGATTACACTATACGTTAAATGATCAGCAACGTTATCCAAGTAATGTTGCCAGAGCAGTTAGTACGCGTTTATCGCTAGGCGATATCAAACAGGCAAATCTAATTCGTAAACTTGATGGTTCTAATGCTTACGTCATTGATTTTGCAGGACCTCAATTATCCAATAAAATACCTGTTAAGGTGATTTCAAGTATCACCAATGGATCGATTGTTAGCACAGACTCACAATATAATTCGGTCACGAAAGGATGGCGTGTCATTGTAAGGTTTAATGTTGAAGATAACAAAAAAGCCACTGATATTCGTATTCAATTAGCTTCTGAGAAAACTAACGAAATTTTATCCGAAACATGGAGTGGTCAATACCCTGCACAATAGTGATAATCCTATGAAAAATGATTACTTTTCACATCTTTCTGACGCCGATAACTGGTGTCAGAAATCAAATGAACAGGAAATGCCTTCTGATGATGTGGCATTTTTGAAGTATCGCTTGCATCAAATTAGTGATACTTGTGATTTTAATGATGACAGAAAGCAACAACCTACCTATCCAGGCATTGAGCGTGTAGCAATCCAACCTCAAATTTGGAATAAACCTTTCAAAGCAAAATCCAAGCCAAATAGAAGTTTTATTGCCACAATTCGGCGTTTGATCATGTTTTTGTTGATTGCCATTCAAACTTATTTAGGCACAAATTATTTATCTTCTTTGCTACCCTATCAAAGTTGGGACAAAATTAATTTTATGGCTAATTGGCAGCTAAATCCTGAACTGGCAATTTATAACGTAATTCCCTATATTATTCAAGGAATTATAATAGTCCTCTTTGCTATCTTGTTTTGTTGGATCTCAATTGGTTTTTGGACAAGTATTATGGGATTAATTTTGGCGGTCATAGGTAAAGATCGATTCACCCTACCGATTCCAACTGATCCTGCATCCCATATTGACAATACGCATCGCACTGCTTTAGTTATGCCAATTTGTAATGAAGATGTGGCACGTGTGTTTGCCGGATTAGAAGCAACTTACCAATCACTCGTCGAAACCGGTCATGCCGCATGTTGTGACTTTTACATTTTAAGTGATACCAATGATCCCGATCTTTATGTTAATGAACTGAAAGCTTGGGCTGATTTCAATGCTAAAAAAGCCGATAACGGCTGTCAAATTTTTTACCGTCACCGCAAACGCCGCGTAAAACGTAAAAGTGGTAACATCGATGATTTTTGTCGTCGTTGGGGTCATTTATATGAATATATGATGATTCTTGATGCAGACAGTATTATGACTGGCGACTGTATTTTAAAAATGATTGCCATGATGGAAATGACACCTAATGCAGGTATTTTGCAATCCCCTCCGAAGTCAGTCAGAATGAAAACACTCTATGGGCGTATTCAACAATTCGCTAATCAAATATATAGTGATATATTTTGTTCAGGTACTCACTTTTGGCAATTGGGTGAAGCACAATATTGGGGACATAATGCGATGATTCGTTTAAAACCCTTTATTGAACACTGTATTTTATCGCCTTTACAAAAACGTAAAGGGCCTCTTCATATATTGTCACATGATCTTGTCGAAGCGACATTAATGCGACGGGCTGGTTATGGAGTTTGGATTGCTTATAATCTTAATGGTAGCTATGAAGAGCTTCCTGGCAACATGATTGAAGATCTTAAACGAGATAATCGCTGGTGTATGGGAAATTTAATCAATTTAAGATTAATCTTTAAAAGTGGAATTACCTTCACCCACCGCATTATGTTTTTGACCAGTGGTATGGCTTATATATCGTCACTTTTATGGTTGGTCTTTTTAATCTTTTCTACATTATTATTATTGGTATTTAACATTTCAGAACCACAATATTTTTACCAATCCAATCAATTTTATCCTACTTGGCCTAAATGGGATGAACAGTTAGCAATAAGACTATTATCGACAACGTTAATATTATTATTTGCGCCAAAATTTTTTAGCTACGGTATTATCATTGCCAAAACCAGAGCAAAAGACGTAGGTGGAATTTTTAAATTAACCTTATCTATCCTTATTGAAATGATATGGTCGATGATTTTAGCCCCTATCCGCATGATATTTCATAGTAAATTTGTGGTAAAAGCATGGTTGGGTAGTAAAATCCAGTGGAAATCCCCTTCACGAAATGATGACGCGTTAACATGGGGCGAGTCATTCTATTTTTGCTGGCCACTGTCAATATTAGGCATTATTTGGTTAGCGATAATAATTTGGCTCAACCCGCAATTTACCTATTGGTACATTGCAATCCTGATACCGTTAACTATTTCTCCATTGGTTATTCGTGTTTCGGGTCTTTCTAGTGTGGGAATCAAAGCTCAAAAAGCAGGTTTATTTTTAACCCCTGAAGAAACGCATCCAACTCGTGCCGTCACATTGACAGACGATTATTTACAACAAACCGAGGCTGCTTTTGTGCAACATGGCTTTATTATGGCACTTGTAGATCCGGTTTATAATGCGCTGGCATGTGCATTATCTACTTCACGTCATTTAGCGAATGAAAAAAATCAATTAGTACGTGACGAATTAGTTCATCACTATTTACACACAGATCTTGAAAAAATTACTAAAGAACAACAATTGGCAATTTTAGAAGATCCTTTCATCCTTTCTCAATTGCATCGCCATATTTGGCTGCAACAAGAAAAATACGACAATTTGTTCCAATTATGGCAAAATGAGCGTCAATAGTAATTTATAGGGCTTTAGCCCTATTTCTTTTTTATGAATTATCAACCCTCATGGATTTTTTTATGACTTGGCAACCTTCTGCATCTATCACTAACCTTCTTAAGCGCGCAAAAATCGTTTCTCAAGTAAGACAATTCTTTGCTGACCGATGTATTTTAGAAGTTGAAACTCCAACTTTAAGCCAATATGCTGTCACGGATGTGCATTTAAGTTCCTTTGATACCACTTTTTATAAACCAGGCGAATTTGAACTATCTCAAGGACAAAAAATGACGCTCATTACCAGTCCTGAATACCATATGAAACGCTTACTGGCTGCGGGCAGTGGTCCTATTTATCAAATCTGTAAATCCTTTCGTAATCATGAAGAAGTGAGTCGAATTCACAATCCCGAGTTTACTATGCTTGAATGGTATCGAATTCAATTTGATATGATGCAAATGATCAACGAAGTCGACGATCTATTACAATACGTCTTAGATTGTGAGTCTGCTGAAAGGATTTCATACCAAAAAGCTTTTCAACGTCATTTAAATATCGACCCGCTCGAAGCAGATCACCAAACATTAATTACTGCCGCAAATCAACTCAACATGGGTATAAAAACTGAAGATTATGATCGAGATTCATTATTACAGTGCTTGTTTACCTTAGGCGTTGAACCGCATATCGGGAAAGATAGACCCATAGCTGTCTTTAATTTTCCTGCTTCTCAAGCAGCATTAGCCACTATCAGTTCCGAAGATCATCGCGTTGCAAGTCGTTTTGAGTTCTATTATAAAGGTGTAGAACTTGCCAATGGATTTAAAGAACTGACAAATGCGCAAGAACAAAAGCTACGATTTGAACAAAATAATCTGGATCGCACCAAATTAAACTTACCACAACAAAATATTGATGTTGAATTATTAGCAGCAATGGAAGCAGGATTGCCTGATTGTGCAGGCGTTGCGGTAGGATTAGATCGCCTAATCATGCTAGCGCTTGAGTCTCAAAGCTTAGCTGATGTGGTATCATTTACTTTTGAAAGGGCTTAATTATGCTTGCTGCGTTGGGATTAATTGATTGGATTGCAATTATTTTTTGTTGTGTATCCTTAATTTTATTAATAATCGTTTTTAAGTACCAATTAACGAGCCATAATCTCAAACAATTATTTGATATTCAATTGTCACAGAAAAAAGAGGAATTGCAGACTCTTGTCAAACAAGTCATGCAGTTAGAAAATGAACTTAATGCGTATCGACAACAACACGTTGCTCAAAATATGAAAATTAGCGAACTGAAAACTCGCTTAGAAGAAACGCTTAATTCTGCGCATGAACGTCAAACTATTCTTGAACAAAGCGAGCAACGTCTTACAACCCAATTTGAAAACTTAGCTAATCGCATATTTGAACACAGTGGTAAAAAAATTGAACAACAAAATAAACAAAGTTTAGATTTTTTATTGTCACCACTTAAAGAGCAGTTAGAAGGCTTTAAAAAACAAGTTCAAGATAGTTTTGGTCAAGAAGCGAAAGAGCGTCATACACTGACACACGAAATTCGTAATTTGCAGCAACTCAATGAGCTTATGACTAAAGAAGCGATTAATCTTACTAATGCCTTAAAAGGAAATAATAAAACTCAAGGAAATTGGGGTGAATTTATCCTCAGTCAAATTTTGGATAATTCTGGATTACGTTTAGGTTATGAATATGAAACACAAGTAAATCTAACCAATGACGATAATCGACGATTACAGCCTGATGTCATTGTACATTTACCTCAAGGTGGTGATGTTGTGATTGATTCAAAAGTCACCCTTGTTGCTTATGAGCGCTATTTTAATGGCGAAGATGAGGTCATCAAAGCTAAAGCCATGTCAGACCACTTGATAGCAGTCCGTAATCATCTTAAACAACTTAGCCAAAAAGACTATCATAAACTTATCGGCATTAATTCGTTAGATTATATTCTGATGTTTATTCCCGTCGAACCCGCTTTTTTATGTGCCATAGATCAGGATCCCTCATTAATCAATGAGGCACTAAAAAATAATATTATGATAGTCAGTCCAACCACGCTTTTAGTGGCACTGCGAACTATTCATAATCTATGGCGATTTGAATATCAAAATCGCAATGCCGAATTAATTGCCGATAGAGCAAGTAAGCTTTATGATAAAGTCCGTGGTTTTGTTGAGGATATGGAAAATTTGGGTAACTGTTTAGATAAAGCACAACAAACATTTCAAAATTCAATGAATAAATTGGCTAAAGGACGAGGTAACGTCATTGGTCAAATTGAAAAATTTCGGGAATTAGGTGTTGAAGTTAAAAAACCGATCGATCCTGATCTTGCTTTAGTGTCACTAGATGAATTGGAGCAGAAACAAGAGACTATTTCAAATAATCACGGTAAGTAGGTATTGTATTGATAATGAAGAACGTCAGGCATTGAAGATCGCTAAATGCTAGAATATACAGATAAAGTGTCATTCACCATTCTTAAAATAACGTGTATACTCACTGAGTAAAAAGAGGATTACCTTATGCCCAAAAAAACGACTAAAGAACCGAGTTTTGAAGAAACACTGAAACAGCTTGAAACTATCGTCACACATTTAGAAAATGGTGACCTACCCCTAGATGAAGCATTGAATGAATTTGAAAAAGGGGTCAAGCTTGCCAGAGCGGGTCAAAAACAGTTAAAACAAGCGGAGCAACGGATACAAATTTTATTATCTGAAAATAGTGAAGCTGAATTGTCAGATTTTTTAGTGGATGATGATGAATAACTTAAAAACGTTGCAAGATCGTATTGATGCTTTTTTAACATCGTATTTATCAGAAAAATCGGCATCGACTTTGCAACAAGCTATGAGTTACAGTTTACTTGCTGGTGGTAAGCGAATACGCCCTATTTTAGTCTATTTAACAGGTCAAATGTTTGGTTGTCCACTTGCTAATTTGGACGAACCGGCAGCCGCAATTGAATCGATCCATACCTATTCGCTTATTCATGATGACCTACCTGCTATGGATAATGATGATTTACGGCGAGGTAAACCTACTTGCCATATTCAATTTAATGAAGCACAGGCTATCTTAGCCGGAGACGCATTACAATCATTAGCATTTACATTATTAGCTGAAAGCCAATTCATCGATGATCAAGCCAAAATTAGAATGATAACCGAACTGGCACAAGCAAGTGGTTTAGATGGGATGTGTTTAGGACAATCACTTGATTTACAAGCTGAACACCAATCGATATCACTTGAGCATTTACAAAAAATTCACTGCTACAAAACTGGCGCTTTGATAAAAGCAGCGATACGCTTAGGCGCCTATGCGAGCGGTAATCAAGCTATCCCTTATTATGCTAATTTAGATCATTATGCAAAGGCAATTGGACTTGCTTTTCAAATTCAAGATGACATTTTAGATATTATTGGCGAACAAGCCATTATGGGAAAACCACAAGGTTCAGATATTGCGCATGAAAAAAGCACTTATCCGGCCTTAATGGGATTAAAAAATGCGCAACAGTTGACACAACAACTTTGTCAACAAGCTATCGATAGTGTGAAGCAAATACCTTATAATAGTAAGCCATTACAAGACCTTGCTAGTTATATTATTAATCGTAATAGTTAACACACTCACTCAATAATAAAGATGAATTTAGATAATTATCCGCTATTAAAACAAATTAACTCTCCAACCGATCTTAGGCGCTATCCGCTTTCGCAATTATCTGCGATTTGTCGTGAGCTTAGGCAATTTTTGTTAACTAGTGTAAGTCAATCCAGTGGACATTTAGCTTCCGGTCTTGGCGTAGTTGAATTAACGGTCGCCCTCCATTACGTTTATCATACGCCATTCGATAAAATTATTTGGGATGTTGGACATCAAGCCTATCCACATAAAATTTTAACGGGTCGCCGTGATCAGATGCTGACTATTCGCCAAAAAGACGGCATACATTCTTTTCCACATCGAGAAGAAAGCGAATATGACGTATTAACTACAGGACATTCTTCAACTTCAATCAGTGCAGCATTGGGTATTGCCATTAGTGAACAAAAAAAACAATCAGGTCAAAAAGTTGCAGCCATTATCGGAGACGGTGCATTAACAGCAGGCATGGCATTTGAAGCAATGAATCATGCAGGTCATATCAAACCCGATATGTTAGTGATTATAAATGATAATGATATGTCCATTTCTGAAAATACCGGAGCATTAAATCAACATTTAACGCAAATTCTATCCAGTAAGGCCTATACTTCTTTTCGAGAAAGTGGCAAACGTGTTCTTTCCAATATTCCGCCATTAAAAGAGTTAGTTAAAAAAACAGAAGAACATTTAAAAGGTTTAATCACTCCTGCCATTTTATTTGAAGAACTGGGTTTTAATTACATTGGCCCCATTGACGGACATGATATTGAAAATTTAGTCTCCACATTACAAAGAGTGCGACAATTAAAAGGCCCTCAGTTATTGCATGTCATTACACAAAAAGGGAAAGGCTACGAACCAGCTGAAAAGAACCCGACACTCTGGCATGGTGTACCAAAGTTTGATCCTATTGATGGAACTTTCCCGTTAGATAAAAAAATTGCACCCACCTATTCGCAAGTTTTTGGTGAATGGCTGTGTGAAATGGCAGAAAAGGACGAGCGATTGATCGCTATTACCCCCGCAATGAGTGAAGGTTCTGGTATGACTGAATTTGCTAAACGTTATCCCAACCAGTTTTATGATGTGGCTATTGCTGAGCAACATGCGGTAACGTTAGCGGCAGGTTTTGCTATTAGTGACTTTAAACCGATTGTGGCAATCTATTCTACTTTTTTACAACGTGCTTATGATCAAGTTATTCATGATATTGCGATACAAAATCTGCCTGTTTTATTTGCGATAGATCGCGCGGGGATCGTGGGTGCAGATGGAGAAACCCATCAAGGGGCATTTGATTTAAGTTTTTTAAGATGTATACCAAATCTAGTTATCATGACACCAAGTGATGAAAATGAATGTCGTCAAATGCTATATACTGGCTATCTTCATCAAGGGCCTGCAGCGGTACGTTATCCTCGAGGAGAAGGAACAGGAACACCGCTAGCACCTTTAAATGCCATTCCATTAGGTCAATCTAAGGTATGCCGAGAAGGCGAAAAAATAGCTTTACTCAATTTTGGCACATTACTCCCTGAAGTTTTACAAGCTGCCGAGCAAATTAATGCTACAGTTATTGATATGCGCTTTGTAAAACCATTAGATGAGAAAGTACTTTTGCAGATTAGCCAAACCCATAATATACTAGTCACAATAGAAGAAAATAGTATTAAAGGCGGAGCAGGAAGTAGCATCAATGAATTCCTGTTATCGAAAAAAATAAAATGTGATATTTTAAACATTGGATTACCTGACAGGTTTATTCCACAAGGATCACAAAGTGAAATTAGGGCTGAAATGGGATTAAACTCAGAACATATTATCGATAAAATCAATAAATTTATAAATCAATAGGTAAAATATGGAAACTCAAGCTGTCACTATTCAAATTTTTGGACGAACGTTAAAATTTAATTGTCCAGTTGATGAAGTGGACGCCCTCAATAATGCTGCGAGAGATCTCGATCTACGCTTGACAAATTTACGTGAAAAATCACCACAAGTTGGAAGTGATCAACTAATTATGACGGCTGCACTGAATATCTCTTACGAACTGACTAAAGAAAAAGAAAAGAGTGATCAGTTTAGTGGTCGCTTAAAATTATTACAACAGTTACTTGATTCGGCTTTAAACTCTAACAATGAATCACTCTAATTGTAAATTTAATAAAAATACTATTGTATGATTTTTCAAATTTTGTATTATGTTACCCATCTCTGGGATGTTCGCGATTAAGGGTTAGTCCCCTGAGCCGATATTCTTTACTTTAGAATGATGTGACTTTTAATTGGTGTGTATGCCTTAATATTAAGGAAACCTAAAAATTAAAACACGTTGTTCACCTTGAACCTTGGGTTCAAGGGTTACGACCCTAACGACATCTTGGAGTTTTCCTTTTCTTCATAAGTGATAACTTAATGAACATCCGACAGATTATTCGCCAAAAAAGGCGTCAATTATCGCCTCATGAACGTCAAATTGCCCAGCAACGTATTTACCAAAAAATTGCTGATCATACTGCGATTGGTCAAGCCAAGAATATCGCAATATTTCTCTCTTTTGATGGCGAAATTGAAACTAAACCTATTATTGAATATTTATGGCAGCAAAATAAAGCTGTCTATTTACCGATAATTCATCCTTTTGTGTCCACTCACTTACTTTTTATTCAATACACGCCTAACAGTCAATTAATCAAAAATAAGTATGGTATTTTAGAACCCGCTTTAAATGTATTAAATGTCATTCCCCATCAAAAATTAGATATTGTTTTCACTCCTTTAGTTGCATTCGATGATCGAGGTTATCGTTTAGGAATGGGCGGCGGATTTTATGATCGTTTGCTAGCTAATTATAAAGCAGACCAAATTTTACCTATAGGTTTAGGTTTTGCCTGCCAAAAAGTTCAGCAACTAAGCAACCAACCTTGGGATATCCAATTACCTCAAATCATTTATGCCTGAATCACCTTTACAATTATATTAAAAAAAGTGATTGAAATTTGTATCATTTAAAATTGAATAGTTGTATACTTATTTACGCTTCATTTCTTAACTTTGTTTTTTTAAACAATGGCTATTCAAAAGTAATAATTTGTAAATTACAATCTTTCTTTTTACAGTATGTTATTCATCCTTTTAGTTCTTTTTTTGTTTTGTATTATTGTTTCATACTCAAGTCTTAGGGAATAAATATTCTAACTCATGGTGGAATTTTATTTCTTAAGACTTTTTTTTATAATAAAAAGGAGTGTAGCAATGTCAGAAAAAAAAGCCTTAACCACCAACAATGGAGCTCCAATAGCCGATAATCAAAATTCCCGTACCGCAGGTCCTCGAGGCCCTGTATTAATTGATGATTATCAGCTTATTGAGAAACTTGCACAATTTAATCGTGAGAACATTCCTGAAAGACGTGTACATGCCAAGGGATCGGGTGCGCATGGTACATTTACCGTGACTAATGATATCACTCAATATACTTATGCCAGTATTTTTGCCAAAGTGGGGAAACAAACTCCCGTGTTTGCCCGATTTTCAACTGTTGGCGGTGAACGAGGTTCATCCGATACAGCCCGTGATCCTAGGGGATTTTCTGTAAAATTTTATACCGATCAAGGTAACTGGGATATTGTTGGCAACAATACACCGGTATTTTTTATACGTGATGCCCTCAAATTCCCAGATTTTATTCATACCCAAAAACGTGATCCTAAAACCAACTTAAAAGATCCGCAAATGATGTGGGATTTTTGGTCTTTGTCACCGGAATCACTTCATCAAGTCACCATTCTGTTCTCTGACCGTGGTATTCCTGACGGCTTTAGACATATGCATGGTTTTGGTAGTCATACTTACAGTATTATTAATAAAGATAATGTTCGCACTTGGGTTAAATGGCATTTTAGAACGGAACAAGGTATTAAAAATATCCATCCTAAAAAAGCAGCCGAATTAGATGGTAGTAATCCCGACTCAGCACAAGAAGACTTATTTAATGCAATTGAACGCGGTGACTATCCTAAATGGCGCCTTTACATGCAGGTAATGACTGAAGAACAAGCCAATCATCATCCTGAAAACCCTTTTGATGTGACAAAAGTGTGGTCACAAAAACAGTATCCATTAATTGAAGTGGGCGTAATGGAACTTAATCGTAATCCAGAAAACTATTTTGCTGAAGTTGAACAAGCCGCATTTGAACCAAGTAATGTCGTGCCTGGAACGGGGTTATCGCCAGATAAGATGTTACAAGGGCGAATTTTTGCTTATGCCGATGCACATCGTTATCGTATAGGCACAAACTACCAACAATTACCGATCAATGCGCCGAAATGTCCGGTACACAATTATCAACGTGATGGAGCTATGCGCTTTTATACACCAGATAATGCGCCTAATTATGAGCCAAATAGTGTTGATAGCGCACCTAAACAACAACCACAATATGCTGAGCCACCGATGCATGTGCCTGCTGGTACAATGGATAGACATGATCATCGTGTTGACGATGATTACTATTCACAGCCACGCGCATTATTCAATTTAATGCGTTCCGATCAAAAACAGCTCCTAATTGATAATATTGTCGGTTCAATGAAAAACGTTGATCGTGATATCCAAATTAGACAGCTTAAACACTTTTATAAAGTCCACCCTGATTATGGTTCTGGTGTTGCCAATGGGTTAGGAATTGAAATCGATTTTATCAAAAGTTAGTTCACCTTATAACCACAGTGCCGACTTTGCTTAATCGGCACTGTATGGTTAATACATTTAGCGCTAAGTTAAATAAACAGGCTATTTATTTGTATTTACTCTTATTTTGGCTGGCGAACAGGACTTAACTCTATTGTTGAAAATTCATAGATAAATATAAAACTGTTTTGATGGTTATTTGGAAGAATTTCTTGAGAAAACAATCAAATATTGTTTTATTTACAGCTTGGTTAGTGGTTTAACTAAACCAAGCTTTTTATCCTAGTTAATTATTTAATTTTTTGTCTGACTATCTCAAATAAGCAAATGCCCGTTGCTACCGAGACATTCAGCGATGACACAATTCCCGCCATTGGAATACTGACCAATTCGTCACAATGTTCTTTGGTTAAACGTCGCATACCTTCCCCTTCTGCGCCCATAACCAGAGCCAATGGAATATTTGTTGATGATTTGTAAAAGTCAGTTTGATAAAGTGTGCGTTCTGCTTCTCCAGCTGTGCCCACAATCCACACATGATACTCGTCTTGTAACATTCGCATAGTACGAGCTAAATTGGTTACCCGAACAACAGGGATACTTTCAGCGGCTCCACAAGCCACTTTTTGTGCCGTCGAATTAAGCGGAGCCGAGCGATCTTTCGGGACAATAATAAAATTAACCCCTGCGGCGTCTGCTGTTCTGATGCAGGCACCAAGATTATGTGGATCTGTTACGCCATCTAAAATCAGAATAACGGGATTGGGTTGCTGTTCAACTAGTAATGGAATGTCATTTTCTTGATAGGTACGACAGGGTTTTACTATTGCTAAAATACCTTGATGTACACCATTTTTAGATTTGTCATCTAACCACTGGCGATGGGTTATTTTCACGATTAAACCAAGTTGTTCTATTTCATGCACAAGACTATTAAGACGTTTATCTTCCCGCCCTTTGGCGATGTAAACCTCAATAATTCTTTCAGGGGCACGTGTTAAAAGTGCTTCTATAGCATGGATACCGTAAACTGTTTCACTCATCTATTTTTTACTCTTTACTTTCTTACTTTTAGTCGTTTTACTTGTTGATGTCGATGCGATTTGAACCGCATTTTTATCTACCTTTTTGCGCTTTCCTTTATTTTTATTTGTCGCTTTCACCTTTTTTCTAACGCTGCCACTCACTACTTGTTTTTTGCTTTTACGCTTTTTAGCCGGTGCAATATCGTTATTATTTTTATCATTTAGCTGTTTAGCCTTAGTTTTTGCGGTTTTACCTTGACGCTTAGGGCTATTATTACTACTGACCAAGGCAAAATCAATTTTTCTTTCTTCAGGATTAACATTTTCTACTTTAACGCTAACTTTATCACCTAAACGGTAACTGTAATGGGTATTTTCACCAATTAAACGATTTCGTGAAGCGTCATAAATATAATAATCATTTTCAAGCGATGAAACATGTACCAGACCGTCTATAAATAGATCATCTAATCTGACAAAAAACCCGAAGTTCACAACACTTGATATGGTACCATTAAAGACTTCACCCACATGATCTTGCATATAATCACACTTGAGCCAATCAACCACATCACGCACTGCCTCATCGGCTCGACGTTCAGTAAGTGAACAATGTTCGCCAAAATAGAGCATTTCGTTAATGGTATAACGATGCCCGCCTGTCTTACTGGTTTTATGCTGTTCATTGGCTAATATCCACTTAATGGTTCGATGTAACAGTAAATCTGGGTAACGTCGAATTGGCGAGGTAAAATGACCATACTCTTTAAGTGCAAGCCCAAAATGACCTCGATTTTCTGGATCATAAATCGCTTGTTTCATCGAACGTAAAATAACTGTCTGTAACATGTCACTATCAATACGCTCTTCAATCGCTAGCATCAACTCGGCAATATCTTTTGATTTTGGGTTAACACCGCCACCTAACGATAATCCTAGTTCTTGTAAGATGCTACGTAAGTTATTCATTCGCTCTTCATCAGGACGATCATGAACACGAAACAAAGCAGGTACGTCCGCTTCAATCACCAGTTTTGCTGCTGCAACATTAGCTAAAATCATACACTCTTCAATAATTTTATGTGCATCATTACGTTGTGCTAACTCAATACTTTCGATCCGTTTATCGGCATTGAAAATGAATTTCGGTTCTTCCGATTCAAAACCAATCGCTCCACGAGCAATTCGTGACTTATCCAATATTTTGTATAAGCCATATAGGTTTTCTAAATGTGGCACTAAATCATGGTAATGTTGACGGAGTTCTTCATCACCATCTAAAATTTTCGCAACTTTCGTATAAGTCAATCTAGCATGAGAGTTCATCACAGCGTCGTAAAATTGATAACCGGTCAAACGACCTTTATTTGATATGGTCATCTCACAAACTAAACATAGTCTATCAACCTGTGGATTAAGCGAACAAAGACCATTTGATAACGCTTCTGGCAACATCGGCACGACACGAGAAGGAAAATACACCGATGTACCGCGTAAGCAGGCTTCTTTATCAAGTGCTTTATCGGGTCTGACGTAATAACTGACATCAGC
The DNA here is from genome assembly GCF_026536645.1 of Gilliamella sp. B3801. Taxonomy (NCBI): domain Bacteria; kingdom Pseudomonadati; phylum Pseudomonadota; class Gammaproteobacteria; order Orbales; family Orbaceae; genus Gilliamella; species Gilliamella sp. B3801. The sequence continues at coordinate 214,141 of NZ_JAFNNR010000003.1, read as the reverse complement.
TATTGCCACCCATAATCGGTAACCTCCACCACGATTTTTTTGGCAATACACGGCATCATCAAAATCACGTGCATCTTCACCATCAATGGTAACTAAAGGTAGATCCCGTAAATCTTTACGCCCTTTTTTGGCTTTTTCGGGCACTTCATCACCAAATTTACTCACCTCTTTTTCAACGGCTTTAGGAAATTCATATGGGATTTCATGATTACGAAGGGCAATATCTATGGCTAAGTTAGTCCCCATGTTTTCACCAAGGACTTCTTTAATGACACCGACTGCTTTTTGACGACGTTCTGGGCGTTGTTGTAACTCAACAACGACGACCGTTCCCATGCGTACTGTGCGTTTCGGTTTACCAGTGATTAAAATATCAAAATTTAAGCGACTATCATCAGGCACCACAAATCCAACGCCTTGTTCAATAAAGTAACGACCAACAATTAAATTACTGCGAGGCTCTAAAATACGCACAACACGTGCTTCTGTTTTTCCACGATATTGATTACTCAGTGGTTGGGCTAAAATCACATCACCTTGTAAGACTTTTTTCATCTGTTCTGGCGATAAAAAGTAATCTTCAGGGTTTCCTTCAACACGTAAAAAGCCAAAACCATCACGATGTGCAATCACCTTCCCCTTAACCATATCTAACTTTTCAGGCAGTGCATAACATTTACGGCGTGTAAACACAACTTGACCATCGCGTTCCATTGCACGTAAGCGGCGATGTAGTGCTTCTTTTTGTTCTTCAGTTTTAATGGAAACGGCTTGGGCAATTTTTTCTAAATTAGCAGGCTTCGCCTCTTTGGTTAGGTAATCTAATATTAATTCGCGACTGGCTATCGGTGAATCATATTTCTGCGCTTCTCGTTCATAGAATGGATCGTTTATCATAAGGAATATCCAGAGATCATATTTAATTGGTAGCATAACATAGAGTTATGTAACTTAAAATAAACATTCCTTTTTACTACTAATCTTTATCGATATAATTTACATAGCTAAACAAAACTGAATTATTAACATCAAAACCGAATCTAATTTGCCATTTCTAAGCCTATAAATGATATAAATTCAATTATGTTTTACTCATCTATTGAGTGTTTTTTTCACGCTCAATGGCGCGATAACCGATATCATGACGATAAAAACAGCCGTGCCAATGGATTTTATCAACTTGTTGATAAGCACGTTGCTGAGCTTCCAATACCGTATCACCTAAAGCAGTGACACAAAGTACACGACCACCGTTAGTTAACACATGCCCTTTTTCAAAAATCGTACCTGCATGGAACACTTTACAATCAACTGTCGATTCGGTAGGTAAACCAATGATTGTATCTTGGATATTATATTCACCTGGATAACCACCAGCCGCCATAACGACACCTAATGCAGGTCTTCGATCCCAGTTGGATTTAACCTTACTTAATTGACCATTTACCGCCGCCAAACATAACTCAATCAAGTCTGATTGCATACGCATCATAATGGGTTGGGTTTCGGGATCGCCAAAGCGACAATTAAATTCAATTACTTTAGGATTACCCTGTTTATCAATCATTAAACCTGCATACAAAAAACCAACATAAACATTGCCTTCTTGAGCCATGCCATTTACGGTTGGATAGATAATTTGTTCCATAACTTTGGTAAACACCTCATCTGTCACAACAGGTGCTGGAGAGTAAGCGCCCATTCCTCCCGTATTTAAACCCGTATCACCGTCACCGACTCGCTTGTGATCTTGACTTGTTGCCATTGGCTCGACATGTTTGCCATCAACCATGACAATAAAACTGGCTTCTTCGCCCATTAAAAATTCTTCAATAACCACTCGATGACCCGCATCACCAAATGCATTACCCGCTAGCATGTCACGTACAGCATTTTCAGCTTCTTCAAGGGTCATGGCAACAATAACCCCTTTACCGGCTGCTAACCCGTCGGCTTTAATCACAATTGGGGCGCCTTTGTCACGTATATAGGCAATGGCAGGATCAATTTCAGTAAAAGTTTGATATTCAGCTGTGGGGATTTGGTGACGCGCTAAAAAATCTTTAGTAAAAGCTTTAGAACCTTCTAGCTGAGCTGCCGATTTAGTTGGCCCAAAAATGTTTAATCCAGCTTTTTGAAAACTATCAACAACACCAAGTACTAATGGGACTTCAGGCCCCACTATAGTTAAATCAATTTGCTGTTGCTGGGCAAAATTAAGTAATCCACTAATATCATTTGCTTTGATATTAATATTTTCTAAATTAGGCTCAAGTGCTGTACCTGCATTACCCGGTGCGACAAAAACTTTTGTAACCAAAGGGGACTGTGCCGCTTTCCATGCTAAAGCATGCTCACGACCACCATTACCAATAACTAATACTTTCATACCCATTCCTTTAATTTGTTCTTAACTGACATTTATATTATACGATCAATGTCTAAAATGACGCATATTAGTAAAAATCATTGCAATATTATGTTCATTAGCAGCTTGAATAACCTCATCATCACGGATAGATCCACCTGGTTGAATGACACAAGTTACCCCGACTTTAGCCGCAGCATCAATGCCGTCTCTGAATGGAAAAAATGCATCAGATGCGACCACACAGCCCGCTACTTCTAAATTTTCATCTTTCGCTTTTATACCGGCTATTTTAGCCGAATACACACGACTCATTTGTCCTGCTCCAATTCCAATGGTCATATTGTCTTTGGCATAAACAATAGCATTGGATTTAACAAACTTAGCCACTTTCCAGCAAAACAGTGCATCAGATAGTTCTTTTTTAGTTGGTTGCCGTTTGGTCACCACTGTCAATTGATTTTCGGTGACCATACTTAAGTCATGTTCTTGAACTAACAGTCCACCATTTACTCGCTTAAAATCTAAACGACTATTCGATGATTGCGACCATTGACCACATGCTAATACACGTACATTTTTTTTCGTCTGCATTATGGCAAGTGCATCTTCATTAATTGACGGTGCTATAATCACTTCTACAAATTGGTTTTCTATAACTCTGGTTGCCGTTTTTGCATCTAAAGAACGATTAAAAGCAATAATCCCACCAAAAGCAGACGTTGGATCGGTTTTAAACGCATTTAAGTAAGCATTCAAAAGGGTGTCACTCACAGCCACTCCGCAAGGATTAGCGTGTTTGACAATCACACACGCTGGCTCATCAAATGATTTAACGCATTCAAGTGCTGCATCCGCATCCGCAATATTGTTATAAGAAAGTGCCTTACCTTGTAATTGTTTAGCTGTCGCAATTGATGCGTCGTTTATATCTTCATCAATATAAAAAGCTGCTTTTTGATGTGCATTTTCACCATAACGCATGTCCTGCTTTTTGATAAATTGAAGATTCAATGTTCGTGGAAATTGTCCAGACACTTTATCGGTTTCACCATAATAAGGCGGCACTAACTGCCCAAAATAGTTGGCAATCATGCCATCATATTTTGCTGTGTGTTCAAAAGCTTTAATCGCCAAATTGAAACGATATGGGTAGCTAAGAGAATTATCTTGCTGATCCAGCAATTCAATAATGGTCGCATAATCATTGTAATCAACAACAATAGCGACATCTTGATGATTTTTAGCCGCTGCACGTACCATGGTGGGGCCACCAATATCAATATTTTCAACGGCATCTTCTAAACGGCAATCTGATTTAGCGACGGTGTCAGCAAAGGGATACAAGTTAACCACGACCATATCAATCGGTGCAATTTGATGTTGATGCATCACATCATCATCTAAACCTCGCCGCCCTAAAATTCCACCATGAATTTTAGGATGAAGTGTTTTGACTCTACCCTCCATCATCTCAGGAAATCCAGTATAGTCTGAAACCTCAATGACGGGAATATTGTGTTTCATAAGCAATTTAGCGGTACCGCCCGTAGAAAGAAGTTCAACGTTTCGTTGATGAAGAGCTTGGGCAAATTCGATAATACCGGTTTTGTCAGATACGCTAAGTAAAGCGCGATGAATAGGTCGAAACTGCTGCATGACGGGGCTCCGAAGTTAATACTTTAAATCCAAATCAATTGAATCGGTATTATATAGAAAAGCATCATCGATGTTTAGTGATTAGTTTATATTCTGATAAATTTAATTATATCCTGCAAAGCGAATCTAACATTTTAAGCCTAGCATATGGAGCATTTGAAAATTTACCTTGAAAAATAGAACAAGCTTTTTTAGCTATAAAAGTGATCTGATTTTAAAAAATAAAGAGTATTGTTTGATTGGTAGTAACCGAAAAATTGATAAATAGGTAGTTCTAATGTATTCCTATCGCAATAAAATTTATTTGGTTAAAAAATGAGTTATCAATAAAGCGGAATAACCTAAACTAAATTGATAACTCATTAAATAACCAAGCAATAAGGTTTAATCGTCACTATAGCCAAGACTGCGTAATGCACGCTCGTCATCAGCCCAACCCGCTTTGACTTTAACCCATAACTCTAAATGAACCTTGGTATCAAAAAAAGATTGCATATCTTTACGCGCTTCCATCCCAATTTTTTTGATCTTTTCACCTTTATTGCCGATAACCATTTTCTTTTGACCATCACGTTCGACCAATATTAGACCATTGATTCGATACATGCCTGTTCGTTCATCAACTTTGAATTGTTCGATTTCAACGGTTACCGAATAAGGCAATTCATCCCCTAAAAAACGCATTAATTTTTCACGAATGATTTCAGATGCCATAAACCGTTGCGATCGGTCAGTAATGTAATCTTCTGGAAAATGGTGTTCACCAACCGGTAAATGTTTTTTCACAATATCTTTGATGATATCAATGCCTTCACCCTTTTCAGCGCTAATTGGTACGACATCAAGAAAATTGATTTTTTGGCTGATTTCTTGAATATGAGGTAACAATTGGGTTTTATCGGTAACATTATCAATTTTATTGATCACTAATAAAACAGGCGATTTACAATCTTTCAGTTTATTGGCAACCATTTCGTCATCATCGGTCCAGTGCGTACCTTCAACGACAAAAATCACCAACTCTACATCACCAATAGAGCTACTTGCCGCTCGATTCATAAGGCGGTTAATCGCTCTTTTTTCTTCAATGTGAAGACCGGGTGTATCGATATAAATTATTTGGTCATTACCTTGAGTATCAATGCCCACTATACGATGACGTGTTGTTTGAGCTTTACGCGAGGTAATTGAAACTTTTTGACCTAATAATTGATTTAATAATGTTGATTTGCCGACATTTGGTCGACCTACAATGGCAACGAATCCACAATGTTGTGTTGTTTCTTTCATTTTATACCTAATTGATTGAGTGCTTGTTGAGCAGCAGCTTGTTCGGCTTTACGGCGACTAAGTCCTCGCCCTAAATATTGATGATCATCATTTTCAAGTTTGCATTGAATCAAAAATTCTTGCTCGTGTTTATCACCTGTAACTTCAAGGATCAAATAACAGGGACGTTCTTGATGTATACCTTGTAAGTATTCTTGAAGTCTTGTTTTTGAATCTTTTTGTTTCACGCCCGGCTTAATTTCTGCTAACCGGCTCTGATACCAAGACAGTATTAATCGCCTGACATTTTCAATATTACTATCTAAATAGATCGCACCAATAATGGCTTCAACTGCATCAGCGATAATTGATTCCCGACGAAAACCACCGCTTTTTAATTCACCTTGTCCTAAGGTCAGATAATTTCCTAAATTGAATGCTTTACCTATTTCAGCCAATGTTGTGCCACAAACTAAGCTTGCTCGCATCTGACTTAAATCGCCTTCATCTTGCTGCTTAAATCGATGAAAAAGATCGTCTGCAATGGCAAAGCTTAAAATAGAATCGCCTAGAAACTCTAGGCGTTCGTTATGTCGTTTATTCGCACTTCGATGAGTTAAGGCTAATTCAAGTAACGAAAGGTTTTGAAACTGATAGCCAATCGACTGTTGCAAAGATTTTAAATTTTTAATACTCATGGCGACTAGTGTATGCCTCCAATACGGCTAAAGCGAATCCCCGTAGGCCATTCATCGGGTTGTTTTTCAAAGCTAATCCATATTGCTGTCGCTTTACCAACGAAGTTTGATTCAGGCACGAATCCGAAATAACGGCTGTCGCCACTGTTATCACGATTATCACCCATCATAAAGTAATTGCCTTCCGGTACAACCCAAGTCGCAAGCGGTTGTCCATTTTGATGGAAGAAGTATTCGGGTTTTTCAATTATGTTTTCCGTTGTTAAAATATCGTGTGGTTTATCACCCAGTGTTTCTTGCTGTATGTTTATATTTAATGATTCGACAGAGTTTGAATCAGCAATCCCTTTTTCTTTATACTGTTCTAAAGTATAAAAATTAGGCCCTGATTTGAATTGCTGATAAACTTGTTTCCAATTACTTAATTTTGGTTCACTGTAATGTAAATCCAGTGGTTGCGTTTTTTGCCCTACACAGTTGGTATCACTACTTTGGCAAGCAGGATAAATAAAGAGTTTTTTGTCTTGAACTGAGTAAACAATTTTATCACCAGGCAAGCCAACTACACGCTTAATTAAATCCATTTTTGAACCATCTGGGTGTTTAAAAACAGCAACATCTCCGCGTTTAGGGTGCCCTGTCGATATAATGACCGTATTAGTAATGGGATCACGCAATCCATAAGAATATTTCTGAACAGCAATAAAATCACCAATCAAAAGTGTCTGCATCATCGAACCAGACGGAATCTGAAACGGTTCATATAGAAACGAGCGGATGAAAAATACAACAAAAAGAACGGGGAAAAATGAGGCTAAATTCTCTACCCAACCTTTTGGTTTACCGACTTGAGCCAGCACTTTTCCATCGATTTCACCATTGCATTGTTTACGGACTTCCTCAACTTTACGCTGTCTTGCAGGCTTCCAGCGGTATTTTTCTAAAAACCAAAAGATACCTGTTATCAATGTTGCTATTGTTAATATGATGGCGAATGTATTAGCCATTTTTTTTCCTCTTTTACTGGTTAATCTTTACCGACATGTAAAATAGCTAAAAACGCTTCTTGTGGTAATTCAACATTACCCACTTGTTTCATGCGTTTTTTACCCTCTTTTTGCTTTTGTAAAAGTTTTTTCTTACGACTAACGTCACCACCATAACATTTTGCTAATACATTTTTACGTAATTGCTTAACGGTTGAACGAGCAATGATATGATTTCCGATTGCTGCTTGAATAGCAATATCAAATTGTTGACGTGGAATTAAATCTTTCATTTTTTCAACTAATTCGCGACCGCGATAAGGTGCATTGTCCTTATGAGTGATTAACGCTAACGCATCGACACGTTCTCCGTTAATAAGTACATCTAACCTGACCATATCGGCAACTTGGAAACGTTTGAAACTGTAATCCAATGAAGCATAACCACGAGAAGTTGACTTTAACTTGTCAAAGAAATCTAAAACCACTTCGGTCATAGGGATTTCATAGGTTAGCGCCACCTGATTTCCATGATAAACCATATGCGTTTGTACTCCACGCTTTTCAACACAAAGTGTAATAACATTGCCAAGATAAGTCTGTGGTACCAAAATGTTACACTCGGCAATAGGCTCACGCAATTCTTGAATATTGTTAACAGCAGGTAATTTAGCAGGGCTGTCAACATAGATTATCTCGTTTGACGTTGTCAGCACTTCGTAAACTACTGTTGGCGCTGTCGTAATCAAATCTAAGTTGTATTCACGCTCTAACCGCTCTTGAATGATTTCCATGTGTAATAATCCAAGGAAACCACAACGGAAACCAAACCCTAATGCACCTGAGTTTTCTGGCTCATAAAATAGCGATGCATCATTTAGGCTTAATTTTCCAAGTGCATCACGAAAGGCTTCATAATCATCCGAACTAGTCGGGAATAACCCAGCATAAACCTGGGGTTTTACTTTTTTGAACCCCGGTAATGGGTTTTCTGCTGGTGTTTTAGCAGATGTTAATGTATCACCAACAGGAGCCCCTAAAATATCTTTAATTGCACAGACAACCCAACCTACTTCACCACATTGTAAACAGGTTTTGTCGACTTGTTTTGGGGTAAATATTCCAAGGCGATCAACATTGTAAGTCATACCTGTGCTCATCACTTTGATTTTATCCCCTTTCTTTAATTCACCATTTTTAATGCGAATTAAAGACACAACACCAAGATAATTATCAAACCATGAATCAATTATCAATGCCTGCAAAGGTGCATTTGAATCGCCTTCAGGTGGCGGAATATCATTAACCAATTGTTCGAGTACATCAATAACCCCCACACCTGTTTTTGCTGAACAGCGAACAGCATTAGAGGCATCAATACCAACAATATCTTCGATTTCTTCTGCCACACGTTCCGGCTCAGCAGCGGGCAAATCAATTTTATTTAGCACTGGGACAACTTCAAGATTCATATCTAAAGCGGTATAACAGTTTGCCAGAGTTTGTGCTTCAACGCCTTGACCTGCATCAACCACTAACAACGCCCCTTCACAAGCCGCTAACGATCGCGATACTTCGTAAGAGAAGTCAACATGACCGGGGGTGTCAATAAAATTAAGCTGATATGTCTCACCATTTTTTGCATGATAATCGAGCGTAACACTTTGTGCTTTAATTGTTATACCACGTTCACGTTCAAGATCCATTGAATCTAAAACTTGTGCTGCCATTTCACGATCAGAAAGGCCTCCACAAATTTGTATGATGCGGTCTGAAAGTGTAGATTTACCATGGTCAATATGAGCAATAATTGAAAAATTGCGGATATTTTTATTCATATCAATAAATTATATTTTGTATTTTAGTTGTAAACAATTAACTATTTAAATACCGAATAGTGATAAACAGTATCTCATAATAATTATAAAGCTAGAAAGAGTAGCATTTTACACATTTATCACTGCTAAGCATAGCGTTATCGAGAAGTTAACCACTATTTCTCAATAATATTTTGTGCAATACGTTCTATAGTCGTTCGCGGTAGATTACCAATAATGATAATATTCTTTTTAGCAATATTGGTTGAAAAAATGGTTCGTCCACCTTGTTGGATAAACTGATTAGCCTGATTTGCTTTTTCGGAAGAAACATTGACCGTAAATGAAAAAACGCCATCTGAAAAAAGCTTTGTGGCTATATCTGAATTATAAAAATTGACATTATATGCTGCCACTTCTTTAAATCCTTTAGGTAGCCATGCTAATCGCCATGAATCGAGTACGTTTTCTTGTTTTTCAATAGATAATAAAATAGGGTAGCTTCGAGTTTCGATGTATTCCTTTACTGCTTTTTTATCAAAATTTTCGTCGAGATCGACTACTTTAAGTTGGCTGATAATTTCGCTATGTTGATCTAATAAATCTATACGAATCGGTAGGTAAATTTCATCATCAACCCAAATAACATAGCTATAACGATCTTTATCTTTTGCGACCATTTTAACCAATTGTACGCTACGATTTGCTGTCCGTGTTTTTCCTAATAAAGTAAAGTCATATACATCGGTAAGTTCATTAAAATCGTTATATATAATATCTGGGAAAGCCTCAACAATTCGTGAACTGCTTATCGAAAAAGACTCGCTATCCGGTTGGAAGTAGCTAATGACGTTTTCATGTAAAATAATTTCTCTCGCAGCACCTTCAAGATAAAGTAACAACGCTTTGACATCTTTTTTATTTTCCGCACCTAAATGCGTGTATTCATATGTGGTAACGTATTGATTTTTATCTTGTGATAAGAAGTGAATTTGATAATCTTGAGTTTGCACTGCCTTGCTCATTTTATTAAGCAGAGCGACAGGATCATTATTTTCACTAGCTTGAATTGACAGGGACATTAGCAGAAAAAACAGACTAGCAAATATATAGCTACTCTGTTTTATCATTGTTTGGAAATTTGAATAAAATTTTAATTTCATTTCGGATTACTGAGCATTTAACCTTTTTTGCAGTTCATAATCTTGTACAAGTAATCTGATTTTATCATATTGTCTTTTTTCTAGAAGTTGCTGATCATTCTGTTGCTGTAGTCCTCCAACAGGCGCAACATTGACACCAACAGGGATGGTATTTAAAGTTGGGATATTACTATCACTATCAGATTGACGTTGTTGATATTGTACACCCGCAATAATCGCTAAAGTAACGCAAGCAGCAAGACCAACTTGACTGACTTTTGCCATGACGTCTTTGAGACGAATCCAAATAAGATTTTGTTTATTTGGTCGCGATATTTCATCCTGATTAGGTTGATTGGTTAATTTGTTATAGATATCTTCTTTAGCAATGGCGTTTGCCACTTGTTTAGAAATATCCAAAGTTAATGCGCTACTATGCAAGTCACCACGCATTGCTTCTCTGGCAATATGATAGCGATGCCAACATGATTGAAGGCTTTCATCATTTGATATTTCATCAATGAAATGATCACTTGTAAACTCGCCATCCATAAGCAATGAAAGTTGCTCTTTCTGTTCAATTCGCATAGTAGATACCTTAAATTTATGACTACTCATTATCATTTTGTATTCAACCAATTAATGGTTTTAATTTTTCATCAATCGCATCTCTTGCTCTAAAAATGCGTGATCTCACTGTTCCAACCGGCGTATCCATTATTTCTGCAATCTCCTCATAACTTAAACCATCAATTTCACGTAATGTAATTGCTATTCTTAAATCATCAGGAAGCGCATCAATTGCTTCAAATACGGCTTTTTTAACTTCATCAGAAAGCGCTAAATTCTCAGGATTATCAAGATCCCTGAGCGAATCAGCTCCTTCATAACTTTCCGCCTCGCTTGCATCAATATCCGATGAAGGTGGTCTTCGACCTTGAGACGTTAAATAATTCTTTGCTGTGTTAACCGCTATGCGGTATAACCATGTGTAAAAAACACTTTCCCCTTTAAATAAGCTTAACGAACGATAAGCTTTGATAAAGGTTTCTTGTACAACATCTGGCACTTCAGAAGCGAGTACATAACGAGAAACCAAGTGAGACAATTTATTTTGATAACGAACCACAAGTAAATTGAACGCATTTTTATCTCCGTTTAATACACGGTCAACTAAAACTTGGTCTGTTACTTGCTCCCCCATTAAAGGCCATTCCTCATTATGTTAATAACTGTTGCTCGGCCAAAACGCTGCACTCACACAGTTAGATTCTTAAATTAAAAAAAAGTTCCATTATTTTAATAGAAATTTTATTTTGGGATCTATTAATAATTAGATTAAAGTTTTTTAAAATTAAAACCAGTTGATTTATTTAACTATTTTTCATAACACTATTGTGTAATGACATTTTAAATAATGCTAATTTAATAAAAAGATCTCACGCTTACCAGCATCATTATAGGTGATTTGGTAGAATTGAGGTAGATTAAAATTGACTGAACTACTCGTTTTAAAGGTAAAACGATCATCGGATAGCACATAAAAATCATTTATATCTTTAACCATACTCTCCTTTGTGCCGTTGCAATTACGGTAAATTTCTATTTGGTTATTTTCATTCAAAATGTAAAGATCGAATCCTGAATCGGTATCTTCAAAAAAGAATTGAATGATTCCCTCATAGGCAACACTGTCAATTTCTTTTGGTAACTCATTTGTTTGATCCAAAATATTTAACGGGCGACCTTGTACTTTATTGTTCGATACTGCCCCATAAAAATCGATTGCATTATCAAACTGATGAAAAGAGACCCCTAACCTTTCAAAAAAGAGATACCATGAAGAACCACCTATCCGTAATGGTTTAACCTGTGTCGAATTATTTTGTGTCGTGGTTAATCGTAATTCTATACACTCATCCATTAATGTTTTCATTTGTTGCTTAATTTCATTACCTAAATATTTACTGTAGCAAAAAATTTCCATAGGATTAGGTAAATCCGCATCTTTGTGCATGCGATTTAATAACGTTTTAATCGCTTCCAGTACGCACAACGCTCCGCTAAAATGTAGTACACGTATTTCATTCCATGAATTGCGATAAAGCAAATCAACCGATCCCACTAAACTTAACTCTTTTTTTCCGTAATTTAACACATTGTTGCTAAACTCAAATTCAAAATCTAGATTAGTACTAGGATCATCTTCAAGATTTAACATGATTGCTAAATGACGAATTTCACAAGGCCCATATAACTGTTCTTCCGTCGCCTTTGGAATTTCTATAGGAAAATATTCTTTTAAGTTTTCAATTAATTTATTGATTTTCGAGTTATCTCTTTTTTCACCGTCATGACAGTAAAATTGAGTTTTATCTGAGATTAAGCCATTAAAATAACACCAACCGACTAGTTTAACCAGATATTTACTATATTCTAAATATTGATGACCTGAAATTGAGTTTAATACCGGTTTTTGATTATACACATACCAACCAGCACGATTAATTCTATCTTCTTTTACGTGGATAAACGTTAATGCTTGTTCTTGCAAATTATTAGCAATATTTAACTTTAACGTCGTTATTTTTCCGGGTAATACTTCAAAAGAAGCGTAAAGCTTACGAGTTAATATTGCCATATCTTGTGGACTAATGAGAGAATCCAAATTATTACGGCGCCCAAAATTAAGTAAATTTCGGTATCCTGTCATCATGGTTTGCAGTAATATTTCATGCATTTCTCGAACTTGCTCTATCTTCCAAGTATGACTCGCATCCAATTTAGCTAAACGCTCTGACGTCCAGCCCCACTCTTTTACCAGATCATTCAAAACGTCCCGACGCCATGAAACAGTTTTTTTTGTTTGAGAAAGTTTTTCGTTTACTTTTAGATAAAAACAGATTCTGATCAGATCCAGCCTTTCAAAATCTTTAATCTCGATTAAATATTGAGTGATCCTATCTAAAAGCATATAGTAAGAATCTAAATTTATTCCCTTTTGAGTTAGCGATTTTTGGATACATTCTCGCATTTCATAAGCTATGGGTCTATTTTGCGGATATATCCAAGAATAAGCTTCTAGTAGTAACGTTTTGAGCACCGCTTTAAAAGGAGAATCGATACTTTTGTAGAGTTGCCATAAACTGGCTCCAAAATACTCTTCAGCAGAAAGACCTGTTAAAGGTCCAAAATCGATCCACTCTTCCCGCTTAATTAGCTTTGAATCAACCAAAGCATTCACACACTGTTCATAAGTCGAATAGCTAACGTTATTCACGGTGAAGTTATAGGGCACCACAAACCATAACAGATATTTTCCTGCTAATAGTGTGGCTGTTCGATAAAATTCCTCAAGTAATAAAATGTGTTGCGCAGAACCACAATTTTCCCCCATTAAACATTCATGATGTTTATTGATGAAGCGATCCACATCAACGACAAATAAGGTTAATTTTACATTTTGTTCTTTAGCCCAATTTTCGACTAAACGACATTTTTCAATTAAGGCTTGCTTTCTTTTTTCGGATAAATTATTTTCAATACAAAGCCAAATATCTAAATCGGATTCGACTGATTGTCCAATGGAACATGTACTACCCATGGAGTAGAGTGCCGATATTTCGGGATTGTTCACATTTGGAATAGCCTCAAATTCAAAACAGTTCTTGAGTTGCAAACAAATCTCATCGGTTGTCTGGTAATAAGCGATTCCTGATGGAGTATCTTCAGCAAGATAGCCGGGCAATTTAGGGTGATGAAAATGAAAAATGGCGGGTAGCAAAGAAAATACACGTTGAAACTCAATTGACATCCCAGTCAAAGCACGTTCATGTTTTAGATGGACAAGATCTTTAAGTTCTTTTTTTATGTTATTAATATAATATAGCATAACTTTATCTGGATGAAACACGTGTACTACTAACGGACTGCCTCAATCTAACATTTTATGAGTAGAAGGTAAATAGAATAAAAAATATAAAAATTTGTTAAGTGAACTATTATGATAACAATAGAAAAAATTACGAATCAATTTAAAACAAATAGTAACGCGAGCTCGATTGATAACAAAGCTGCAGTACTTTTACCCATTATTAACGATGGCAAACAACCTCAATTGTTATTTCAGGTCAGATCGAACAAACTTAAATGGCAACCAGGCGATATCTGTTTTCCTGGCGGTCGGGTAGAATTGACTGACTTAGATCCAGAATATACCGCAAAAAGAGAAACATTTGAAGAATTAGGTATCCCAATGAGTCAAATGACTATTTTAGGAAAAATGCCTAAATTTATCGCCACATTGGGGCTAGTCATTTATCCGTTTGTTGCAAAAATAGATTCCCTTGATAATTTACAGCTTAATCGGGATGAGGTCGAACAAATATTTACCGTACCGATTGATTGGTTTATTGAAAATCCCCCGCAACAAGCTGTAATGCTAATCGGGCATAAACCATCAGATAACTTTCCTTTTCATCTATTACCAAATATCCGCTCTGACTGGCAAAAAAGATCGGAGCATAATATCTTGTATTATTCATATAATAATCGTATTATTTGGGGATTAACTGCCCAAATTTTATCTAATTTTATCAATACAATTAGTCGTTAGTTAAAATGGATAACTCGAAACCAATCTAATTATTCATTTAATTAAAGCTTTTTTTGTAGCAATTTGTAGTAATTTTAGCAATTAATGCTAAACAATATGTCCATGTAACAAAAAATCCTTGAGAATCACTCAGTAAATATTTTAAATAGATAGCGTTGTTTAATTTATCTCTCGTTAACAACTTTACGTCTGAACACTTTTGAAAGTTAAAAAAAGACAACATCTGAGAGCTACTTAAGATTTCTACACTCTCTATTAAAGATTTCATCTCTACCCATTGAATAATTGTTAAACATTGATTATTAATTTCAATCATTTAAAAAATAAGGGTATTATCATGAAACGTTTCAATAAATCATCGATCGCATTAGCTGTAGTATTATCGTTACCGTTCGTTAGTGTTTATGCTGCCTTACCTTTAACCGATGAAGAAAGTAGTAATTTAATTCCAATGAAAGAGATTTCGGTAACAGGTAATTATTTGCAAGCGCAAAATGCGGAAGATGATATTTCAAAAGCAGCCGATGAAGCTGGAGCTAAGTATTATCATATTAAAGCACTTGAAGCGGCAGAAACATCAAGCTCAGCTGATTCTGCTATTGTCTATGCTGATATTTATCAATCTAATGCACCGATTGCATTAAATAAAGAAGAAACAACTTATAATGGTATAGTTGCTTATGAACGTAACAAAGCACTTTATTATTTGCCATTTGAAGTTGTCAAATTTAAAGGAAGTTTTAACAACACATCTGAAATCACCACTGAAGCAAGTAAAATCGCAGCAGATAAAGATGCTTATGCATTTTATATCAGCTCTATCGAGCCTTCTAATCTAAAAAATCAATCTCAAGATGTTGAAGTGGCTTTATATAAAAAAGATGCGCCAGTAAGAGATTATATCGTTACCAAAGCAATTGAAGGTGAAGATGCTTATGAAATCAGTAGTGATGCATTTAAAACGATGAAACCTTATACCACAATTGTTTTCCATGGCGTCTTTAACAACACTACTGAAATAAGTGCTGCTGCACAGAAACATGCAATTGCAAATGGCGCTCAATTTTATTACGTGAAAGAGGTATCAACCAACCCAGCCAATACAGCACAAACAGTTTATGTTAATTTATATAAATAAAATATCTTAATTGCATTTTCCACGTGTTAGAGAACTCAATCACTTTAACCCGTGGAAAACATAAAATCACACAATACTTAAATAGTGAATAATGCTGTTTAAATAGCCAACCTTTATCTGTTTAATAATTTATTTGTTAAAAACATATATCTAAATTCATTACAAAACATAATTTTAAGAAACACCTGATTTTTCTCATTTTCAATCACTGCATTAAAACGGTTGGGAAACGTATGTTATTAAAAAATGTTAGGATTAAACGATATATCAATGTTACGAAAAAAATATTAAAACACAGTTCTTTTGTCATCATTTTTGTTAGTTCAACAACTGATGCACTCAGTGCTAAAACAGCGCAAGTTATTCAAGGCACTGCGCCTTATTTTACTCAAGCTGACAAAGTAGGGGTTGAAGGTGCTCGTGATTACGATAAAGCAAATTTTATTTATTTTGGTGTTAAATTCAAAGGTGCAACATATTCGGGAATGAATGAGCTAAACATGGCGATAAAACAATCTAGATTTTCCGCCGTCGATCCAAACACAACCACACCCAATCAACTGTTAGCGCTATTAAAATCCAGTTATGGATTAGAGGGGACTATACTGCCATTTAACCCTTTGTTAGTTGCCGATGATAGGAATAATGTTGCTGATGATGAAGGTGATATTCCAATTAAAATAAATCCTCCTGATGCAGGATTAAAAATCGATTGGTTTTATCGCTCTATCAATCAATCTTTTTTGTTGCTGGAATCAGATAGAAATAGAACTTTTTGTGAATTGGCTCGATTAGGTTGGAATCCCTATATTCGAATATCAGGCCCTGTTGTTTTAGTGACCGAATTTGGAGAACCAAACTTCAGAGTTTATGCATCGCCTAAACGGGACTTTTTTATTTATAATGCAATTAGACCCACCGTATGTGCAGCCAAACCTTCTATTGCTTACTCATTTGTTTTTGAAGGTCGGGATTATACAGGAGACTGGGCTAAACAAACTTGGGGTGAAAATAATGAATACACGTATGACTCTGGTCTGGTTAATAAGGTGCGTTCAAAAGGTTTTCCAACAACTGGGTTTGACCATGCTCAATTCACCATGTCTTTTGCAGGTGTTCCATTTGATTTATCCACCATTTCAACATCGACAAATTCAAATGGTGTAAATCTGACAACTAATCTTCTTAAAAACAATGATATTGATGACTACTTAGTTAATACTTCTCTGCAATTTCATTTATCCGGAAAAGCGACCGACAAGCCTACTTTTTCAATCAAGTCCAATGGGAACGAAATATACACTTTTACAATTAATAAATGGTTTGCTACGTCTGATTTGAATGCAACCACTTATGACCAAAGTGCACTAGCTTGCCAAGGCAATTATGTTGTTCCAACGATTGAAGACTTTACCAATAGTGATCAAACAATTATCACTTCTGGAGCATGTAAATCAGATAACAACTCTAACAATTGTTTGGCAATCAAGAGTAACCATTATTATCGAAAAGTTGGAAAGAGTCTTTTTGCTGAATGGGGCGATATCACCAATGAACAAAACCAGTATTACCATGCTTATCCGGGTAATAACTTTCCTAAAAATATTTTATATTGGACATCGGAAGAAAGAGATACTAATCATCAATATGCAGTGGGGCCATCTATTGGTGCGATTGAATGGTTAGCGAAAGATGAACCGATCAATTTTGTTTGTGTGCTTAAATGATAACGCGTCTGTTCGAGGATTTTGCTGTAATCATACGCTTATTTGAACTGATGATTTAAAAAATAATAGTGATAAATTAATTTTTTTAAAATATAAAATATTGAAGTTTACTGAAGCGATGCCAATTTGAACAAAATTTATTGAAATTTAAATTTAGATCTTATTGGAAAATAGAAGCGATTGATTCTTTGTAATAAGAAAAGCAGAATAAATGGCTGGGGTACCAGGATTCGAACCTGGGCATGGCGGGATCAAAACCCGCTGCCTTACCGCTTGGCTATACCCCAATATTATTCAGGAAAAAGATATCTAGTGGTACGGGTAGTGAGATTTGAACTCGCACACCTTTTCGGAACTAGAACCTGAATCTAGCGCGTCTACCAATTCCGCCATACCCGTATTGGAATACTCAAGAAAGTAACAAACAGAGATAAAACAGATTAACTAATAGATATCAAAATATGCAGATTGGAATGGCTGGGGTACCAGGATTCGAACCTGGGCGTGGCGGGATCAAAACCCGCTGCCTTACCGCTTGGCTATACCCCAATAAAGGATAACATTAAGATTAAAATGGTGCGGGTGAAGGGACTTGAACCCCCACGCCTCGCGGCGCCAGAACCTAAATCTGGTGCGTCTACCAATTTCGCCACACCCGCATGATATACTTCCGGTAAAAGTATAACTTAATCTTAATGGTGGCTACGACGGGATTCGAACCTGTGACCCCATCATTATGAGTGATGTGCTCTAACCAGCTGAGCTACGTAGCCATTTCATTCGCAACGTCATAACCAACACTGCGAGGCGCATTATGCTTGTGTTGAGGCAAATCGTCAACCCTTTTTTTTAGATATTTTAAAAAAAAGTTATGATTGATTAAGTTGCAAGCGAATCCAGTTTAATATCACTTCAATTCGCCTTTTTTGCAACTCAAGATTAATGGATTGTCCAGTAAACCCTTGAGCAATAATTTCTTGCACATTCACACTATAGGCTAAATTATAAGCATGTTCAAGATATTGAGCTTGCGGATAAGTTGCGCTTTCATTGAAAGCTTCACTGGCAATAATCAATTGCTTTAAATGATGAGGATGACGCCAAACATCAATACCATTTAATAATTCTAAAATTTGTGAAGCGCTTTGCACTGTTATATGACTAACAACCTTTCTGTATTGTTGAACTATTTTGGCAATTTTAGAAAATGAAGTTGGTGCTTTTATCTGTTTACATAAACGTTCAACGGAATCTTTACTGATTAAATCACCACATAAAACGCCAAAACGCACAGTTAACTCATGGGTAAGATTTACTGATTTTTTTAAAGCATAGATTATATTGGTCGTTAACACTAATTCAGGAAATAAAATTTGAAGTGCTCCGCATTGCTCAAGGACTTGGAAATAAATTTGTGGATTTTCGCTGGCTAATGCTTTTTCCGTTTCTTTCCACACTCTTTCAGGAGTGAGATAGCTTATTTCGCCTATGGATATCATCTCTTTCATAAGATCCATTGTTTCTTGAGCGATTGTAAATCCTAAATGATGATACCGAGCAGCAAAACGGGCTACGCGTAAAACACGTAAGGGATCTTCGCCAAAGGCACTTGAAACATGACGCAACAATCTTTGATTAATATCATCTACGCCATGGTAAGGATCGACAATATTCCCCTGCTCATCCATGGCAATAGCATTGATAGTGAGATCCCGACGAATTAAATCTTGTTCTAAGGTAATTTCTTTACTGAAATCACAAATAAAGCCACAATACCCTTTTCCTGATTTACGTTCAGTACGCGCTAAAGCATATTCTTCTTTCGTTTTTGGATGTAAAAATACCGGAAAGTCTCGACCGACTTGCTCAAAACCTAACGAAATAAGTTCTTCGGGGGTTGCGCCAACGACAACCCAATCTCGATCGAAAACTGGCAGACCTAATAATCTATCCCGAACTGCTCCACCAACAAGATAGACTTCACTCATCTAACGCATCCAACGGTCTTTTTTACTTCGGCGAGGCATAATAATAGGTAAAATAAGACCTAAGATAAGTCCACCACCTGCAACAAGACCACCATAAGTAAACCAAGTCACAATTAAGTCACGTCGCTTATCATCTACTTGATTTAACATTGAGTCTAACATTGCTGCTTGTTCTTTTACTTGTTTTTCCAATTCGATATTTTTATTTTTCAAGTTCTGAACTAATTCTTCTGAGGTTCGTAATTGTTGCACATAGTCGGTCACTAATTTCTGTTGATATTTATCCGCATTATCAACTTTATCTTTGTATTCGGCTATTTTAGCTTCCAAATAAGGAATACGCTCTTTAAGGCTTGGTGTATCGCTTAATTTATTGGTTTCGATCCATGCCACATTGCCACTTTTCAGCAGCAGCTTAGTGTATTTACCATCCGCACTTCTTTCAAGCGCATTGACTTTTGAACCACTTTTGATCGTATTTGTGAAAGCATGTTGTTGGCTAGGACCACGACGTAAGTAAACATCAACCTCATCAATAACATATTTATCAACAGCATTTGCACTAAAAGCAACTGCAATAAGAGAAATTAAGGTAAAAATATTTTGTTTCTTCATAAAATTTCAACTAATCATCCATAAATAATTACATAATAACATAAAAATTGGATATTTCGCATAATCATTTTACATTTTATGTTTCTTAATTATCCAATACTTAATTCGCCTCATCAATTGAAAACGATTACATTTTTTATGCGATCTTAATCACAGATTAAAAAATTTATTATTTAAATAAAAGAGAATAATCGCTAATTTATATTTAGCAAAGCAATTAACAATGGGAGATATTATGAACTGCCGTCTTAGCAATAAAAATTTAGATATTCTTATTCGAACAAAACCCTATGCAGAATTATGTTATTTTGGTAAACGATTACATGATGATCACATTGAAAATTATGATTTATTTATTCCGGCAGTGCCAAATTCACGCATTGATGTTCACGTCCCTTTTACTCTCTGTCCAGAAGAAGGATTAGGTAATTTTAGTACGCCAGGATTAGAAGGACACAGGAATGGAAAAGATTGGTCTCCCGTATTTGTTACCAAAGATGTAAAAAAATCAGACAATCAAATAACAATTATCAGTGAAGACAGTATCGCAAAATTACGTTTAACCAGTCAGTTTATTTTGGATGATTGTGGGGTATTACAATGTCAAAATAGCCTGACCAACTTAGATGAAGAACCTTATTCAGTCAATCGATTATCAATAACGCTTCCTATTCCTGAACGTGCACAAGAATTAATGGCTTTTAGTGGACGCTGGATTAAAGAATTTTTTCCTCACAGAACAAAAATTGAACATTGTAGCTATTTACAAGAAAATCGCCGAGGAAGAACTTCACATGAATATTTCCCTGGTATGATTGTTGGTACCACAGGGTTTAAAGAACAAACAGGCGAAGTTTGGGGAATTCATTTAGGTTGGAGTGGTAATCATCGTATCCAAGTTGCGGTTAAAAGTAATGGTAAACGCTTTATTCAAGCCGAAGCATTATATAGCGCAGGCGAAATATCGCTCGCCCAAGGTGAAACCCTTACAACACCATGGCTATATGCCACTTACAGTGATGAAGGTTTGAATAAAATGAGTCACCACTTTCATCAATTTCTGCGTAACAATATTATTACCTTTCCACAAAATAAAGCACGTCCTGTTCATCTTAATACTTGGGAAGGTATCTTTTTTGACCATAATCCAGATTACATTATGAAAATGGCAAGTAAAGCGGCACAAATGGGCGTTGAGCGCTTTATTATCGACGACGGTTGGTTTGGCAAGCGTGATGACGATTACCAAGGTTTAGGTGATTGGTACCTTGATGAACGAAAATACCCCAATGGACTTGAACCGGTTATCGAGCACGTGAAAAATTTGGGCATGGAATTTGGTATTTGGGTTGAGCCTGAAATGATCAACAAAAACTCGGATTTATATCGAGCACACCCTGATTGGCTACTTGAGTTATCGGGTTATCAACAACCAGAAGGACGTCATCAATATTTATTAGATTTGCAAAATCCTGCTGTTTTTGATTATTTACTTGAAAGATTAATATGGTTACTGGGTAGTTATGATATTGATTATATTAAATGGGATATGAATCGAGAAATTGTTCAAGCGGGTCACAATGGCAATCCAGCTATTGTTGGACAAACAAAAGCATTGTATCGTTTACTCGATATTTTACGAGAAAAATTTCCGAACGTAGAAATCGAATCATGTTCATCAGGGGGTGGACGGATAGATTATGAAATATTAAAACGAACACAACGATTCTGGACATCAGATTCTAACGATGCATTAGACAGACAAATCATTCAACGCGGAATGAGTTATTTCTTCCCACCAGAAGTCATGGGCGCACATATTGGTGGCGGTTTGTGTCATACAACTTATCGTGAACTGAACATGAATCTTAGGGGATTAACTGCTTTATTTGGTCATATGGGCGTTGAACTTGACCCCGTAAAAGAATCAGAAGTTGAACAGCATGCATTTGCACATTATATTGGACTACATAAACAATTACGAAATTTATTGCATAGTGGTAACAATTATCGATTGGATGTTGATGACAGCAATGCAATGCAAAGTTATGGAGTAGTAAGCCAAGATAAAAAAGATGCTGCGTTTATCATTGCCCAATTAACCTTACCAACTTATGCTTTGAGTGGTAACTTACGCTTGACTGGTCTACTGCCCGAAAAACAATATTTGATTGAAATACTTGATCTACCTGATAATATTGATCCGAAAATAAATGGACATGTAATGAAAGCTCTACCTTATTGGATGGTCAACAAAACGACATTATCAGGCGACTGGTTAATGCAAATTGGACTACCTTTACCCGTTTTAGATCCTGCAACAGCAATGTTGATTAGAGTGGTAGCTCAATAAAAACTTTTGACTTACAAAGCACACAATAAATTTACAAAAAATTAATATTTTTTTGAAAATAACAAGGGGGAAAAAGGCCATAATGCAATTTTCCCTTTGTATTAAATTAAGTTTGCATGATCAGAATTTAATCGAATTATTGGCAAATAGTTTTTTTTCCTTTATTATAATTAGTTAGGAATAATAAATAGTTATAGTCAATTATTAAGAGAAACAAACTGGATCAACTAAAAGAAGTTTTAAGATGTAAGTAAAGTAAAAGATATTTTAGTACAGATTACTTCCCGCTTTACAAATACTTTTCATTTTTATTTCGTTGGTAGTCTACATAGCTCTATATTGGCAATCTTAAATTATAAAAATTTACATGAAATAAATTTAGTTTGAGTAATTATTTTAGCGATAGTAATTTAATAAAAGGTTTTTTTATGGCGACAATAAAAGATGTTGCATATTTAGCTGAAGTTTCAGTTGCAACGGTATCCCGAGTTATAAATAATGCAAATAATGTAAGTAAAAATACACGTGAAGTCGTAAAAAAAGCCATGGAGACATTAAACTATTATCCAGATGCTAACGCTCGCGCATTATCTCAACAACACTCTAATACAATTGGCATTGTGGTCGCCGATGTGTCCGACCCTTTTTTTGGGGCGATGGTTAGCACGGTTGAAAAAGTAGCTTATCGAACTGGTCATTTTTTGCTAATTGGCAATGGATACCATAAAGAAAAACAAGAATACAATGCCATTACTCAGCTTATTGAGCACCGCTGTAAATCATTAGTTGTTCATGCCAAAATACTTTCCGATGAAACACTCATAAAATTGATGCAACAAGTGCCAGGAATGGTTATCATCAATCGTATAGTGAAAGGGTTTGAAGCACGTTGTATTGCACTTGATGACCGTTATGGCTCGTATATCGCGGTCAAACATTTAATTCAAAATGGACATAGGAAAATAGGTTATTTATGTTCGAATCACGAAATTTCAGACGCTTCAGATCGACTAAATGGTTATAAAGATGCGTTGAGTGAATTTAATATCGAGATAGAACAGAATCTAATTACCTACTCTTCGCCTGATGAAATAGGTGGAGAAGAAGCCATGAAATCCTTATTAGAACGGAATCGAAACATCACCGCTATAGCCTGTTATAATGATTCTATGGCTGCGGGTGCCATGTCAGTCCTGTATGATAATGATTTAAAAATCCCAGCTGATATTTCTGTTATTGGGTTTGATGATTTATTAATGGCTAATTATTTACATCCTAAACTGACAACGGTTCGGTATCCTTTACAAGCAATGGCAGAACAAGCAGCTGAGCTTGCCTTATCCCTCGCTAAAGGAGAGGCTCCCTCAAATAACTTAATTAATATTTTTACCCCAACATTAACTAAACGTTATTCTGTCAATTCTATAGGCTAAGGTAGAAATAAACATTCAATAAAGCGTTTCAATATTAGCGGCTTAACAATAAAGAAAAATGTTAAGCCACGATTAAATAATCGTATTGAACAATCAATGTTTATGTAAAGGTAATTTTTTTATTAATAATAATTTATTTAATATCAGATCAACCGAAATTACATCGCAATTTGGTTGGCTATTTAAATCAAACGTTTTTAAAACAGAATCATAAAAATAATTCGCATGGGTCATTATTGGTTGATTGCTGACATCACCCTGGCAAGGTTTGTTGGCAATGGTTAAACTGGCTAAAGCTGAAGTATCAGGATGCCGAGTCAACAATAACCAAAAACTGCCTTCTTTAGAATATTCATCATAACGACGTGATTCATAACACCACCCCACCAATGCCTGATCAACCACACCTTCTTGTAAATCCGTTATGGCTGGGAGTAAAATCTGTGACCAATTACAAATATCTGTCGAAATAAAAATATTGGGTCCATTCACTTTCAATGCATCAGCAACATAAAAAGAAATCGCATTATTTATGCTATTAATAAAATTAAATGGTCGTGGTGTTTTACGTTGAAAAATATCCATCTCCAGTTCATACATATTACTGGGTGAACTAAAAATTGAGGTCACATACACGCCACAATGAGCATTAATCTTTTCTATGGAAAGCGCACCTAACAATGATAACAACGCTAAACGACTTGTACGTCGACTATTAATATTAAATTGCTGTTTAAGCAAATTTTTTAACTTACTTTCTTCACTATGGCTCTCTGCGATAAACTGTGATGTACTGAGTAAAAAAACACTTTGCATTATTCTGTTATCTCCAACAATAACACAGCGTTATTACCGCCAAATCCAATACAATTTAATAAATAATAACCTTGAGGATAAGGTTTTGAAATGTCTGTAAAACCATTTGTATAAATAGGTTCAGATTGCGCCATGTGATAATTTGGATAACTAGGCGTCTGTTTTGATTCAAATATCAACAATAATATTATCATCTCAAGTACACCAGATGCCCCTAATGTATGACCAAGATAAGGTTTAAAAAATATCAACGGTTTTCGCTCTGTAAAAGCATTTGTTAAGCTATCAATTTCAACTTTATCATTCATTGGACTACCTGTCGCATGAGTTTTAATGGCAACAATATCGGTTTCAGTCATATCGAATTGCGTTAACGTGTCTTTAATGAGTGCGCTAACATTTTTAGGATCCGTTGTGGTAATATTAGAGGTATCACATATCGTTTTACCGCCTTTTAAGATAAATTGATTATTGTTTGCTAATCGTGGTTGATTGCTTAATGCAATACAACCAATCCCCTCCCCTAAAATAAGTCCTTGGCTAACACTTAAAAATGGTGGTTGATAATTATTTGTTAGTAATCCTAAAGCATTAAATCCTTCTAAAGTGATAGAATTGAATGATTCAAATCCCACAATGATTGCCCGTTCAATTATGCCTTGGGAAATGTAATTTTTTGCATAAAGTAATGCATTAGAACTTGAAGTACAAGACGTCGCAACATTGATCACATTAAGATTTTTCCATTTTAATTTAAGTTGTTCTGCTATTTCATTTAAAGAAAAAGGTTGGTGATAACATGCTTCTGTTAATTCTGATAATTCCTTATTAAAAAATGTAATTTCATGCGAAGACATTGCAAAAGAAGTGGAAGCTAAAAAAATTGGGATTTGTTCCAATTCTGATTCTTGCCACTGACACGCCTGTAAAGTTTGCAAAATTTGAAATACTATACGATCAACAATCTCAGTTAAACTTAGCCGTTTTTTATCAAAGGCTGGAAAATAATTAACAGATAGTGATTCACTTGCTGTATTTAAAGGAATCAATTTAGGTTTTCTTGGATGAAAAAGAATATTGCTAATAATCTCATGGCAGTTATCACCTTGTGCGCACACCGCAGAAAAACCATTAATGTAAACATTGTCCATAATATTATTTTTTTATTTGCTCAAGTACATATTTATTGAGTTTCGAAACCGTGACCATATGTATTCTTACTTCTCGGTCACCTTGTAAACGAACGCCAAATTGCTCTTTTAACGCTACGCAAATTTGTAATGCATCTAAAGAATCTAAATTTAATCGACTGGTAGGCCCAAACAGCGGCTCATTATCTGTTAACTCCTCGGCAGTTAAGATATCTTCTTTTTCAGATTCGGTAATAATTAACTGTTTTAATTTAAAAATTAAATTATCCAAATTTAACCTCTTGTTTTTATTATTTAATTAAAAATTTATAAATGCTTATTATTTAATTGCCGATAGTAAATAATTCCTGCTAGCAATAAAAAAATTAGCGCAAAACCTATTAACGACAACCATTGTGGTAATATTTGTACAAAATCATACTGATCAAGCAAAAGATTATGAAAGCCTTTCAAAGCCCAAGACATAGGCGAAATTAAACAAATTATTTGCATGGTTTCTGGCATCATATAACTCGGTACCATAATACCGCCTAAGGCTGCCATAATAATATTTCCCCCACCACCTAATACCACAGCATGTTCTGCCGATTTTGCAAGAACGCTAACTAACAGTGCATATCCCAAAGCAGATAAACTAATTGCTATCGATAACAATGCATAGTTCCAATAAGCGCCTTCTAAAACAAATCCTGTAATATTGATTAAAGGTAAAATATAAATACCTAACAAAATCATGCCAATAAACTGTAATTGATTAATCAAAAAATAAGGTAACAATTTTGCGATAAGTAAAGAAAATGCCGATGATTTTGCTAGTCGTAATCGAATAATAGTGTTCGTTTGTTTTTCACAAGTCATGACATTTGATAAAGGAATCATGATAAAAAACATACCAAAAATTAACCAAGCAGGAACACTTTGTTGTACCGAACTCGGTTTAACCACTTTAGTGCCTTCTACATTGATAAACTCTTCAGTGATTATTTTTCCTGACAAATAGTTATCTAGTTGTTGTTGCCGTTTTATTTCGATTGCATCTTCATCCATTATAGAAGAATCATTGTTTGGCGTTGAAAAAATATCTTTAAGCCGTAGCTGTAAATAACTTTTCTGGATAATTGTTTGTAAATTCATCAATCTTAGTTGATCGATCCCCGCTAAGGTTAATAATGCTAAAGGCGATTCATTACTCAAATTCTCGGTATTTTGATTGGAATTAATTAATAAAAAATCATAATTTCCCTCAATTAATTTAGCTTTTGCATTATCCTTATCAGCTATATCAAAAAAATCAACATTCATATTTTCTTGATTGCCCAAAATCACTATTAACTGCGAGTTCAATAAATTGGATGATTCACCGACTAAGGCTATTTTAGTATTTTGATTGAAATCATCACGTTGGCTTAATGCCACAGACATAATGAACATAAACAACATAGGCATAATAAAAAGAACAGCTATACCATGTAAATCACGACTCAACAGACGAAATTCTTTAGCGATTGCAGCTAGCATTGCTTTGCCCTCCATGCCTCAATACTGACTTATTCAAGAAGTCCAAATAAAATGACTCTAAAGAACCATGACCATACTGAATATTTTGTATTTGGTATTGTTGAAATTCTTGTAATATTGTTGTGATCTGCTCAGGCGATGAATCAATGACAACTGTTTGCATTGGGGTATGTCGAATTAAAGTGGCATTAAATTGGTCAAGCACATGTGAAGGCACACTTTGCGCTAACGTGATAATACATTGTTGTTGAGCATGTTGTGTCAATATCTGATCAATAGAATGGCAATACAAAATTTTACCGCTCTCCATAATGGCAATTTTTTGACATAAACTTTCTATTTCGTGTAGATAATGAGAAGTGTAAATGACAGTTACCCCTTCTTTAGTTAATTGCTTCACACTGTCTAATATAAATTGGCGGGATGCAGGATCAACCCCAACCGTAATTTCATCCATAAAAATTAGCGTTGGCGAGTTAATTAACCCTATAGCAAAATTTAATCGACGTTTTAAACCACCCGACAAATTCGCTGACAACTTATTTTTATAATCTAAAATATCGACTTTTTTCATCAATGAAATTAGAAAATTAGGATCTTTAATTTTATACAACGAAGCAAAAAATTGTAAATTCTCGAAAACCGTCAATTGAGGATAAAAAGCATATTCTTGTGGAATTAAAGAAATACGTTGCAACTGTTGACGTGACAACTGAAAGAAGATCTGATTATTAAGATAAATTTGCCCGGATTGTAATGAAAGTAAACCCGACATTAATGATATCAATGTTGTTTTGCCGGCGCCATTAGGCCCTAATAATCCAAAGCATGTGCCGGATTCAATTTCTAAATTAATATCACACACCGCATAATTATTAGCATTTTTATAGCGATAAGTTACATTTTGGAGCTTTAACATACAATTCTTTAAAATAATTTTAATTTTTATAAACAGAATGTTAACATATTATGCTATTATAACAAAATGCATGTTAGGTAAACAATTAACGATAAAATCTAATAAATCAATTATAACAATGAGTAACAAAAAAAACGTTCTATTAGTGTACTATTCACAAACGGGTCAATTAACACAACTTACTAGACATTTCGTATCACCTTTAGCTAATCATGAAGATATTAATTTAGAAACGCTTGCTATTGAACCTCAACAAGCCTATTCTTTTCCATGGTCTTTTAACCACTTTTTTAATATTTTTCCAGAAACGGTTCATTTAATGCCTTCACCCATTGTTGCCCCACAATTTAAACAGCAAAAATATGATTTAATCATTCTAGCTTATACTGTGTGGTTTTTATCCCCTTCTCAGCCTATCACCGCATTTTTACAAGATAAAAACACGCAACAACTCTTAGCCGATACCCCTGTTGTCACGTTAATTGGATGTCGCAACATGTGGTTAATGGCACAAGAAACCGTGAAGAAATACTTAAAAGAAGCAAATGCTAATTTAGTTGACAATGTTGTTCGCATAGATAGCTGTGGCGGGCCTGCAAGTTTTATTGCTACACCGCTTTGGATGTTTACGGGGAAAAAACAGCCCGTACGTTGGCTACCGAAAGCGGGCATATCTGATGAGGACATTAATGATTGTGCTAAATATGGTGAAAAAATTAAAACCGTATTGCTAACACAACCCAAAATCACTGAGCCAATGTTAAAAAACATGGGGGCAGTCAAAGTCAATGAACGTTTGATTCTTAGTGAAAAATTTGGTTATCGCAGCTTCTATTTATGGGGCAAACTGATCATTAAAGCAGGTAAAATCGCTCGACCACTTCGTCAAGGTTTACTTTATTTTTATATTATTTTCTTGGTAGTAATCATTTTAACCGTTGTGCCAATTAGTGCACTGATCAAAACATTACTATCCCCATGGTTAAAAAACAAAATCAGTAAACAAAAACATTTATTTAGTTGGCCTTCAGGCGAATAAAATATAAGAGTAAGACAATGAAAACACATAATGTTTATATTAATAAAATTGCCGCATTTTTACCGAATAATCCTGTTGATAATTCATCAATGGAAAATGTCCTTGGACAAGTTGGTCACAAACCGTCCAGAGCAAGAGCAATTATTTTAAAAAGTAATGGGATAAAAACGCGATACTATGCGATTGACCCGCATACTCGTCAGGCAACACATAGCAATGCCAATTTAGCAGCACAAGCCATAAAGTTATTGTTCAAAGATAACCATCAATTTGGTATAAATGAAATGACTTTTTTAGCCTGTGGTACTTCTTATCCCGATCAGATTATGCCTGGTCATGGAGTCATGGTTCATGGCGAACTCAATGAAACTCATCCTTGCGAAGTTCACAGCAGCTCAGGTGTTTGTGTTGCAGGTATGTCAGCACTGAAACACACGTTTAATGCTGTAAAAGTTGGTGATCATTGTACCGCCGTTAGTTGTGCATCTGAAACTGCATCTGCTGTAATGAGAAGTGAGAACTTTGAAGCAGAAATAGAACAAAAAGTGAAAGCGTTGTCTACACAACCTGAACTGGCCTTTGAAAAAGATTTTTTACGTTGGATGCTATCTGATGGAGCTGGGGCTATGCTATTGAGTAGTAAGCCAAATAGTCATCATTTATCATTAAAAATTCACTGGATTGATATTTTATCCTACGCAAATGAGATGCCAGCATGCATGTATGCTGGCGGTGACTACTATCAGGATCAGTTCATAGGTTGGAAGCAATTTACTCAACTTGACCAACAAAATCAAAGTTTGTTAAGTGTTAAACAGAATGTAAAAATGCTAAATGATAATATTGTTAAGTATACCGTTGAAAAGATGCTTGCTAACTCAATTAAAAAACATGATTTGAAAAAAAATGATATCGATTATTTTTTACCTCATTACTCTTCTCATTATTTTCGTGAAAAACTCTATCAAGGATTGATAAATATTGATTTTGAAATTCCTTATGAAAAATGGTTTACCAATCTTACTTCAAAAGGTAACACAGGTTCAGCTTCTATCTATATTATACTTGAGGAATTTTTGCGGACGCATTCACTCAAGCATGGGCAAAAAATATTATGCTATATCCCAGAAAGTGGGCGATTCTCATCTTGTTTTATGTTACTTGAAGTCATTGATGCTAACCAAGAGAATTAGAATTTATGGATATTAACCAAATTCCACAAGATAAAAGTAAAACTTATGGCGGTCATGCCAAAGTGGTTTATGCTGTTAAAAATGGAAGTTATACAAAAGCAACTACTAGCGGTTGGGAAGATGAAGAGTTTGTAACATTACAAGCTGTAGATGCATTAGCAGAACAAACTCAGTTGGCTTTTCATGCAGTGAAGAATGAACAACGCTCATCACTCTTTTACTATATGTTTTTATATCGTCATGATATCACTAGCCTTGCTCAAACAAGTGGTTTTTTTCGTTGGCAAATCAAACGGCACTTCAAACCTCAGGTTTTCAAAAAATTATCAGATAAAAAATTAAATCGTTATGCACAAGTCTTTAATTTATCCATTGAACAGCTAAAACAGCTTCCGACTGAAGACAATCGAACGCAAAACAATTATCCATTTAAATAAACTTATTAGATTTTGTATAATCATAATAATCAGGCAACATAATGACAATTCATCATTTTCAACATCAGCACACCGCACACTGTGAAAGCGGTGTTATGTCGACGCTACTCAAGCACCACGGTTTTGATTACAGTGAACCCATGCTCTTTGGTTTATCTTCTGCACTTACATTTGCCTATTTACCGATTATAAAACTTTCGGGTATGCCACTCATCGCTTATCGTATGCCTCCAAAAACAATTATTCGTAATTCTTGCAAACGATTAGGCATTAAACTGAACATGCAAAAATTTGTCTCCGCAACACAAGGCATGCAAAAATTGGATCAAGCATTAGACAACAATCAATTAGTTGGACTACAAACTTCTGTTTTTTGGTTACCTTACATTCCCGATGCTTTGCGCTTTCATTTCAATGCGCATAATATTCTTGTCTATGGGAAAGAAGCAGAACAATATTTGATTAGTGATCCGGTTATGGAATTACCAGTTCAATGCTCAGCATCAGACTTGGAACGGGCTCGTTTTGCTAAAGGTGCATTGGCAGGAAAAGGATTAATGTATACATTAGAAGATACCCAAAAACAGGATCACCATGTAAATCTATCTCAAGTGATTCGCAGTGCAATCCTTAAAAATGCGCGCCAAATGCAAGCCCCTTTACCTTTTATTGGTATTAAAGGTATTCATCTTTTAGCTAATCGAATCCAAAAACTAAAAAATTCGATGAAAAGTGATCAATATAAAAAACTTTATCTAGGTCATATTGTTAGAATGCAGGAGGAAATCGGAACAGGTGGAGCTGGTTTTCGTTATATGTATGCTTCATTTCTTCAAGAGGCAGCAGATCATTTCTCATCAAATCACAAACCATTATTGATTGAGGCTGCCGATAATATGACTAATATTGGCGATGCGTGGCGTAAATTTGCTAGCCGTACGGTAAAATTATGCCGAAATTTGAACGAAACTGGATTTAATGAGGTATCTGAGTTATTACACCAAGTTGCCGATAGTGAAAAAAAATGTTGGCGATCACTCAGTCAAAGTATCAAAAAAATAGCTTGAGCAGCTAATAATGATAGGTTATTTTGATGCTCAGAAACAAATGATAAGGGCTTTTAAAAAAATTTAAACGTCGAAAAAATAGAGACCTATTTTCACGAATTTAGGTCTCTATTTCATTAATTAAATTAAAACCACACTTCAGTTTGCACCCCAAAACTAATTTGATGTTTTTTACCATTAAATTCAAATTTACTAATATCATTATTTAATGACTCAATATACGATAGATAGAAACGAATATCGGGACGAGAGGATAAAATACTTTCACCTACTTTAAATGAATGATACAGGGTTGTTTTGTAGCCTTCTTCTTTATAAGTTCGACCATTAACTTTATTTTTTTGTTTAAAGTAACCAATTTCAATACCACTTTGATTGTATTGATCCCAAATATAAGCAGGTCTTACTGCTGATTTAAAACTGGTAAAATCTGTGTGAGGTAAGTTTAAATCATAAGAATAAACATCTTTACCTGTTGTTAAAGCTAATGCATGCGCCACAATAATATTATCAGAAAAATACGCTTCACCTTCAGAAACTAATCGATAAGCCTTACCTCCTGTGTGTTTACCTATATAATCATTATCAGCATTAGCGGCAAATTCTGGATTATTGGTATTGATATTGCCCAAATGTGAAGCGACTGAATTGGTTGCAGTCTGTAGCGTTAGCTGATTAAAACCACCAAAAAAGTTATTTTGACGTAGAACAACACTACCTAACCAAGCATTTTTAACAGTGACATCATCTTGCAGTTTCGATTTGTTCGGCGCTGAGTATCGGGCATTAACAGCAAACAATGCATCTTGCCATAATGGGATATCTCGGTAACGCAATTCAATTTCATTGATATCAACTTCTTCACGCCTTACTTTAGCTATATCTGTTCCCGCTGTTTTTTTATTGACCTTAACATTCACATCAGCACGTAACAATGCTAAATCTAGCTTTCCTACGCCAATTTCCAAATTTTCAATACCGACACCCCCACCAGCTGGCGATTTTTGGGTTTTCCAATCAAGCATTTGAATTTCATTATACGGTAAAGAGTGCTTACCTACCCACAAAGTCGCTTCAGGAAAAAGAGGAACAAATCCTTTGGTGGCTAAGTAGATATCAGAAAATTGCATGATATTGTCGTCTTGCGTATTAAACAATCCAGCCGCTTTATCGGTTGCCACATTACCATCAATCATAACAATTGCATCCACTCGACGACCATCTTGATCATACACTTTTTGTCTGAAGACAAGATCGTACCACCCCCCATATTCGTTCCCAAATCGTCCTAGAGCGCCTTCGGCATAATTTTTGGGTTTACCATTCATCGAAGTTGACCAACCACCACGAAAATACCCATTAAAGGAAAATCCAATTTCTTCTTTAATATAATCTTTGAATTCTGTTAACGTAAACGATTTTTTAGTGGCAATATTACTATTCTGTTCTTCATTAGTTTGGCTATCAGTGACTAACACAATCGCATTATTGTTAGTAGGATGCTTAATACTAAAAGGTTGTAGATTAACTGATTTTTGTTGTTTGAGTGCGGCGGTTTGTATTTTTATCTCTTTTTGTTGATTGCTTATCACTAACTGTTGCTTTTCTAAATTAAGACTTAACTGAGCAATTTGCTTATTCGATTCAATCAGCTGTTTTTTCAAATCAATAGATTCATTACTCAGCGCAATTAATTTTTGCTCTAATAAATTAATTCTTGCCTCTAACTCATCTTGAGTAGCAGCTATCGCATTAGGCAAATAAAATAAACCGAGCATGGTAATTAAAACAATTCGCTTAGGCTTTACTTTTATTAATGATTTTGTTAGATATTTCATTTTTCTCTACTCATAATTTAATTGTTTATTCATTAGTCTTATAAATTTAAGACAAAAAAAAACCTAAAGAATAGGTAACAACAACTATTCTTTAGGTTTTGCCCGCTTAATATCGGTAGCAATCCAAAAGCTAATAATTAGCGTTTTCAATATAACAAATAAAAAAATGGTTTCAAAAATAAAATCCTGATGTTGTGACTTAAGTCACAGTAATTAAAAGTTATTTAAAGATAAAAAATGTAACCGTAAACAAAAAAAAATAAACAGAATTAAGAAACTTACAATTTTATACATGATTCCGATTAGACAAATGTTATATTGTTCACTGTTGTATGTCCTAATTTAGTTATAATAATTCGCATTCAAAAATTGGTTAGATTAACGTAAATCATTTAGTACTAAATTGTTAAGATTAAAATGGTGAAAAAATGAATCTCTCTTTAGATACAATCATAAGTAGAAATGATTGGAATAATTTATCAGTTCTTAGTATTAATAGGCTTCCGACACATTCTAAATTCCACAGTTGGCGTGATAAATTACAAGCTAAAAATAATATTGATTCAGAATCAATATTATCTTTAAATGGGGATTGGTTTTTTAGCTATTTTGATAACCCCAAACACGTTCCGGAATCATGGTTAGAAAGAGAGATAGACACCAATACCATTCCCGTTCCATCTAATTGGCAATTACACGGTTACGATGCACCAATTTACACCAATATACGTTATCCATTTCCTTATAATCCCCCTTTTGTTCCTAACGATAATCCAACAGGTTGTTATTCTCGTTATATCAATATTACGCAAGCATGGTTAGATAAAGGGGAAACTAGAATCATTTTTGACGGTGTTAGTTCTGCTTTTCATCTTTGGTGTAATGGTCAATGGGTGGGTTATTCACAAGACAGTCGAATCGCTGCGGAATTTGACTTAACCCCTTACTTAAAAGTTGGGCAAAACAGAATAGCAGTCTTAGTTTTAAAATGGTGTGATGGAAGTTATCTTGAAGATCAAGATATGTGGCGATTAAGCGGTATTTTTCGAAATGTTTCGCTACTTAATAAACCTAAATCACACCTAAAAAATATCCAAATTAAGACAGAACTTGATGCCTGTTATCGGAATGCTACGTTATCGATACAAGTTGACGTAAAACACAATGACAATATGGATCAATTAAATATTGGCATTGAATTATGGAAAAATAGCGATTTGATTTCCGGACAATTTCAACTGATTGGTACCGAACCCATTGATGAAAAAGGGGGCTATCATGATCGCCTGTTTTGTCATATTCCAGTTATTTCACCTGAATTATGGAGTGCTGAAACACCTAATCTTTATCGTGTCGTAATCAGTTTATATCATAAAAAATCCGGGCTTATTGAATCCGAAGCTTATAATATTGGTTTCCGAGTGGTTGAGATCAAACATGGTCAGCTTTGTATTAATGGTCAACCTTTACTTATCAAAGGAACCAATCGCCATGAGTTTTATCCGGATCAAGGCTATGCTATCACTGAAGAAGCCATGCTTCATGATATAAAACTGATTAAACAACACAACTTCAATGCAGTACGTTGCAGTCATTATCCCAATGATCCTCGTTGGTACGAACTTTGTGATCAGTATGGACTTTATTTAGTCGATGAGGCGAATATAGAATCTCACGGCATGTTCCCTATGTCCCGTTTATCAGATGACCCCTATTGGCTCGCAGCATACAGTGAACGGGTTACACGCATGGTGCAACGAGATCGCAATCACCCATCTATTATTATCTGGTCACTTGGGAATGAATCCGGGCACGGTTCATCACATGATGCACTGTATGCTTGGATCAAAAGTAATGATCCAACTCGCCCCGTTCAATATGAAGGAGGAGGCGCAAATACGGCTGCCACCGATATTATTTGCCCTATGTACGCTCGAGTCGATCAGGATCAGCTTCATCCAAAGGTACCTAAATGGGCTATAAAAAAATGGATATCCCTGCCCGATGAAAACCGCCCACTTATTTTATGTGAATATGCACATGCTATGGGAAATAGTCTTGGTGCTTTTTATAAATATTGGCAAGCATTTAGGCAATATCCAAGATTACAAGGTGGTTTTATTTGGGAATGGGCAGACCATGGTCTTCGTTGCCAAACATCATCAGGAGAAAGTTATTGGGCTTATGGCGGTGATTTTGGCGAGGCTTACCACGATAGGCAATTTTGCTTGGACGGCTTAGTTTTTCCCGATCGAAAACCGCATCCAAGCTTAATCGAAGCCAAAAAAGTTCAGCAACCTTTTCAATTCAAACTCATTAGTCAAAAACCTTTAGTTGTCGAAATAACCAACGAATATTTGTTTCGACGTACTGATAATGAACTATTACAATGGGAGATCTTAATCGATGGTAATAAACAACGAAGTGGTCAAATTACCCTTGATATGCAACCAGATAGTACAATCAGAATAAAATTACTTGATAGCTTACCTAACTATATCAATTGTGAAGATGTTCATCTTTCTGTCATTATTATCCAAAAAGAAGAAACTCCATGGTCACCAATTGGTCATCTTGTCGCTTGGGAACAATGGCAACTTGAGAATGTCTTTATTCCGCCTCTTAAGCTTAACAAGCTTAAAACCCCCATGACATTAAAGGAAAATAAAAATAATTATTTAATTTCTCATCAAAATCAAAATTGGTTATTTGATAAAACTACTGGTTTTCTAAATCAATGGACTAAAGAGGATAAACCATTATTGGCTTCGCCGTTTTGTGATCAATTTATTCGAGCGCCAATTGATAACGATATTGGAATTAGTGGTGACTATGATAGCAATAACAATCCATTTGCTTGGGTTGAACAGTGGAAAGCAGCAGGTTATTTTGATTTAACCCATAAATGTCTTGGAATACAAGCTTCACAATCATCCAGTACTATCATTATCGAAGCGTTGCATGGTTATTTTTATGAAGGTCAAAGAGTGATTCAAAGCAAATGGATTTATCAATTTGATCAGCAAGGCTATTTAACGCTAACGGTTGATGTTGATATTGCCAACAATATGCCAGCGCCTGCGCGTATTGGTTTAACATATCAACTTAACGAAATCCCAGAAAAAGTTAAATGGCTAGGTTTAGGGCCGCACGAAAACTATCCAGACCGTAAACACTCTGCCATTTTTTGTAAATGGTCATTACCTTTTTCTGAACTCTATACTCCTTATATTTATCCTTGTGAAAATGGTTTACGCTGTGATGTAAAGAAATTAATACTGGATGAAATGACGATCACCGGTCAGCAATTTCAATTTAACATCAACCAATATGGTACTCAACAGTTAATGGCGGTCACACATCGTCACCTTTTAGTGGCGGAACCTTGTGCTTATGTGAGTATTGATGCTTTCCATATGGGGATTGGTGGTGATGATTCATGGACGCCAAATGTCCATTCTGAATTTTTATTAACTAAAAAACATTATCGTTATCAATTAACCTTCGAGGTTAACTAAAAGTTACGATGATAAAAAAGAACAACGATAAGGCATAATAAATTTGTGCTTTATCGTAATTTGCTTAACAAGCAGTTAAAGCTATCGATTCAAATATCAAAAACTGAGATTGAGGTACAACAACTAGCAACCTATTTAACTAACACCATCAAATAGCTTATCTAACTCTTCGATAAAAGCTTGTTCAGGAAGATGGTAAAAGATACCATGGTCTGGCATACCACGTAAAAAAAGATAATAAACTCCCCCAAAATGGGTTTGATATTGATAATTAGGTATGCGGCTTTTCAAAAAACGATGTAACGCAAGACTATAAAGTTGATATTGCAACTCATAACGATGCTCACACATCACCTGTTCTAATGCTTTTTGTCCATAATCTTCAGCTGAATAACCTAACCAATTTGATTTATAATCAATAATATAATATTTCCCTTGATATTCAAAAACCAAATCGATAAATCCTTTCAGCATGCCTTGTACTGTTTCAAAATCAAGTGTTGGACATTGATAAGATAAGTTGTCATAGGTTTTACAAATGCTATCAAGTTGTTCACAACTTACTGCTTCACGAATCGGAAAATAAAATTGTAATTCATTGATACATCGCCCTGTTAATACATCTGATAACACCAAACCTTGTTGATTAAGCGTTGTGGACAACACTTGTTGTAACCATTCCAATAAAATAGCTTGCCAAGTTTGATCTAAATTGAGTTTTGTTATTGTTTCACTACACAAGGTTTCGATATTCTTCTCAGAAACATTTTCCATTATCTTATGCAGCAAAGTCCCCACATACGCCCCTTTGGGAAAATGGTGAATATCATAGGTTAATTCGGTCTGCAAAGTGGCTTGGGATTCTGGCGTCTGTTCATCCCAATCGCTGATAATTTCTGGATTGATTGTTAAAACAGCGTGATGTTTTTGCAGTTCCGTATAACTGGTTACGCGCCACTGATGACAAAGTTTCCGTTTAAATACATTAGCCGTTAAAGATTGATTTAGCTGACAATGAGCAGTGTACTTATCATTTTCAAGGGGTAATTCCACATTAATGAGATCCGCCATTGCTGCTATATTGTTTAACTCACCTTTTAACAGATAATGGATAGCTGATTGGTCTTTCTTCATAGAAGCAAGACCAATACTACAATGATAAACGGATCGTGTCATAGCAACATACAATAAACGTAAGTCTTCCGCCATGCGTTCATCTTCAATCTGTTGTTTTATTTCATCCGTTAACATCCATGCATAAGTTTGTTGAAAATCGTTATTTTTATCATGATAAAACTGTGTATCAGACACACGATATTGGCAAATAAAAGGTAACCAAACGATTGGAAACTCTAAACCTTTTGATTTATGGATGGTGATAATCTTGACTAGATTTTCATCACTTTCAAGACGCTGCTCATGATTTTCGAGATTAAAATCAGGATTAACAATCTGTTTGGTTAACCAACGTATTAACGCATGTGGACTATCTAAATCATCTGCAGCTTCTTGTAATAACTCACTTAAATGCATAAAGTTAGTTAAAATACGCTCTCCGTCTTGTCGAGCAAGAATATTTTCCGCTAGCTGACGTTTTTTCATCATTCGACGTAACATCACCAATACGCCATAATATTGCCATATAACCTGATACTGCTTAAATTCTTCTACTAAGCTTTCCCATTTATCTTGATCATCAGTGATTTGTTCAAGTTCAGACATCGTCTGTCCTAATAACGCCGTCATCATAGCCAAACGTAAAGCGGCTTCATTTTCTGGCATCAATACCGCTTGCAGAAGGCAAAGCACATCCTTAGCCTCATCTGACTCAAACACGCTATTACGATTGGATAAATAGACACTTTTAATGCCACAAACGGCTAATTTTTGCTGAATAATTTCAGCTTCTCTACCTGTTCGTACTAAAATGGCTATATCTGACGTCGTTATTGGGCGACAACCCTTGCTATCATTAATTAATATTGAAGAGTCCGATAACCATTTGACTATTTGCTTGGCACAGCAATTTGCCATCTGCTCTTGATAATCAGCTTTGGTTGTTACTTCTTCTGGCAATAAATAAGCTGTTAAAGCATTGCTTTCTTGATCATTAATTAGCAATGATTTTTGCTTATTTTTTTCAGCGCAATTCATTGGTAAAAAGGGAATATCATTAAAAACAAACGGATTTTCATGATGGGCGAATAATTGATTTACCGCATTTACCATAGCTGAGGAGGAACGGTGATTCACATCCATAGTAAAATAATTATCACCGGTTGAACGTTTCGCCTTAAGATAAGTGAAAATATCGGCGCCACGAAAACTATAAATAGCTTGTTTCGGATCACCGATAAATAATAATCCGGTATCAGATCGCTTGCTATCATAAATACGATCAAAAATTTGGTATTGAGTTGGGTCGGTGTCTTGAAATTCATCAATTAAAGCAACCCGATATTTCGTTGAAATACTTTGTGCTAATCGTTTTCCTGTTCGTGTCACTAACGCCCGATTAAGCTGCCAAAGCAAGTCATTAAAACTTATCTCAGTGCGTTTAATTTTTTCATCATAAATGCCTTTTTGGATTATGGTTACAATATCCATTAAAATATGGCTTCGCAAATCCAGTTTACACTTATAGAGTGTATCAATTTCAGTAAAAACAGAATGACTTGGAACGATTTTTCCTTCTTTTGTTTTGCTCGCCAGAACTGATTGACAAAATTTTTCAAGCTCATTAGGTAATGCAAACGTAAGCGTTGTACTATTAGCCCATTGTGAAACTTTTGAAAGCCAATTAGGCAGATATCGGCTACTATAAGATTGTTTACTGACACCCGATTGATTAATAATATCCGATAATTGATCAACATGCTTTAACCATGATTTTTTTACCGTTTCAATCATGTTAAAATTTTGCTGATAAAACTCAGCTATTGCTTCGGTAATATTGGGGTTTAATTCAGTTTTCTCATTAAAGGTATTGGATAAATAAGGGGTAATATCGGCTAATAATTCCGCCGGCTCTTTCCAACAGTCTCGAACTAAATAAGCATACGATTTTTCAAGAGGTGTAAAATAGTATCGCCAGAAATCTTGCACGACTTGTAATTGCAATTGATATTCGTCGGTGATTAATTTTTGTTCGAACAACACGCCGGACTCAAACGCATGGCTAGTTAGTATTCTTTGACAGAAACTATGAATCGTGTAAATTGCTGCATCATCCATTGATTGTTGGGCTTCAGTAAGTCGTTGAATCGCTTGTTGACGATCAACAATCAATGTCATTAATTGCTGATAAATAGGATCATCATGTTCACCGTTTAATAATGCCAGTCTTAACTCTTGTATGTTTTGTCGTATACGTGAACGTAACTCTTGAGTGGCCGCTTTGGTAAACGTCACCACTAAAATTTGGCTAACATCAAGCGGTGTAGAATAGCTATTTTCACCAATGCCAAGCAGTAACCTTAAATATATAAAGGCAAGCGAATAGGTTTTACCCGTACCTGCCGATGCTTCAATCAGTGTTCTGCCTGTTAACGGTAAATCAAAAAGATTGAGTTTTTTTATTCCGCCTGATGAAACCATTCAAGCTTACCAATAGTTGATGTTAACTCAATGCATGCAATTGATGCAGTCGGAAACATGGGCGGAGAGATATCAGGACAAAGTTCATTAACCAAATATCCAACTAAAGGAAGATGCGAAACAATAATCACTTGCTCAATACCTTGAGAAGGAAATGTCGATAACAAATTCGCAATATATTCAGGATTACCGCCAGGTACTAACAGTTTATCTGTTTCTACCGTTGAAACAGAAACTTGTGATGATAACTCTGCTAATGTTTGCTGAGCACGTAAATAAGGGCTAACTAAACCAAGATCAAATTGGAAACGTTGCTGTTTAAGCCACAGCCCGGCATGGTTTGCCTGACGAATTCCATAAGGAGTAAGGGAACGGCTTGAATCAGATGAAGCAGAATAACCTGCTTCACCATGCCGCATTATACAAACTTTCATTTATATCCAATTAGCGTAATTTTAATTGAAAAATCAAGCATTCAGCGCCACAACAAAAGGTAAATTTTGCCGTTAATTTAAAACCACCGTCAACCTTATCAACACTGCTATTAATTTCGCAAGGCTCAGTTGCCACATCTTTTGCTGCTTGAGTTAAAGATGCTAATTTAGCTTGTGCTTCTGACTCTGTCGCAAAGACATGCTCATACTCAGCCGTGCAATCCTCATTATCTATGATTGTGCCAACATCTACGCAACAACACGCCGGAGTATCATTTGCTTTACATTTATTTAAAGAATCTGTCATGCCATACCTCTGTTTTACCGATTAAATTGACAGTAGTATACTCTCAATCATATCTAAGGGCAAAATTCTCATCAGGATTTATTTAGAATAGCTTTACTTTGATAACATTCTTTGAAAGATAAAACGACATTGTTATTGACTAAATGGAATCAAGAATCCGAGTTGTAATTTGAGTTTTTTGAAATTGAGAAAATTAAAATAAATCTTGTCTATATGTCAGTAACCTTCACCAGCAAATCAACGATTCAATTTGTAGTTAACTCAATGCCCTTTTTCAGTTCTGTTAAGGTATTCTTTTGTTATGAATCCAAATCCGTTTAACCAGAAAGGCGTTCAATTTAGGTTATTGGGATTGAATTTAATTGAGATAGTTAATGTTTTGGTAATCTTAAAAAGATTTAGATCATAAAAAAAGCAAAAAAACCTCTACCAAATGGTAGAGGTTATATGATTAAAATTTAGGTGCAGATGAACGACCTCGTTTTTTTGCAAAACTTTTATCGTTCGATTCTGTTCGGTTACTTTTACGTCCCCGTTTAGCATCTGACTGAGCACCACTGACCAAGCTCATTTTCATTGGTTGATTCAGTACCCGTACTTTTTCTAAATGTTTAAGGATATCTTTTGGCATTCCTTTTGGTAACTCAACCGTTGAATGGGTTTCATAAAGTTTGATGTTACCAATATAACGGCTACTAATATCCGCTTCATTAGCAATAGCACCAACAATATGCCGAACTTCAATACCGTTCTCTTTACCAATTTCAATACGATACATATCCATGTCACCCACATCACGTCGTTCTCGGCGTTTTGGTGATTCTCGATTATCACCTCGTAGTCGACGCTCGCCACCACGATTATCTCGATCACGATTTTCACGAGATGGTTTAAATACCGGATCAGGTGGTAAAATTAATGGACGCTCACCTTGGGCAAGCTTCAATAATGCAGTTGCAATAGTTTCAAGATCCGCACCACTTTCAGTTTGGATTTGACTTAATATTGCTTGATATTGTTCTAAATCGTTACTTTCAAGCTGTTGTTGAACTTGCTGATTGAACTTAACTAAACGACGTTTTTCTAATAATTCTTTAGAAGGTAAGCCCACTTCTGGGATTGGTTTTTTAATTGTTTGTTCAATATTTTTTAGTAAACGACGTTCACGGCTATCAACAAATAAAATTGCACGACCTGCACGGCCTGCACGACCTGTTCGCCCAATACGGTGAACATAAGATTCTGAGTCTAAGGTAATATCATAGTTGATAACTAAACTAATACGTTCAACATCTAATCCGCGCGCTGCCACATCCGTTGCAATTAAAATATCTAATCGACCATTACGTAATCGATCAAGTGTTTGTTCTCTTAATTGCTGAGTCATATCTCCATTTAATGCAGCACAACTGTACCCGTGTTTTTCAAGCACTTCGGCGACATCAAGCGTTGCTGTTTTTGTTCGTACAAATATAATTGCAGCATCAAAATCTTCTGCTTCAAGAAAACGTATTATTGCCTCATTTTTACGCATTCCACGCACTAACCAATAACTTTGATCGATATCAGGCGCTGCTTGATTAGTCCCTTTTATCTGTACTTCTTTTGGATTATGCATAAATCGTTTAGTGATACGGCGAATTGGCGCAGGCATTGTTGCTGAAAATAGCGCTGTTTGATGATCTTCGGGAATGGCAGCCATAATATTTTCAACATCATCAATAAAGCCCATTCTTAGCATTTCATCGGCTTCATCAAGAACTAAACCTTTAAGATTTGAAAGATCTAATGTTTTACGATTTAAATGATCTAATAAACGTCCAGGCGTGCCAACTACAATTTGCGGTCCTTGTTTTAACGCTCGCAATTGCACATCATAACGCTGACCACCATATAGGGCTAATACATTCACCCCTTTCATATATTTTGAATATTCTGAACAGGCATCAGCAACTTGTATTGCAAGTTCACGTGTTGGTGCTAATACTAATAGTTGTGGCGCTTTTAAGCTGGCATCAATGTTCATTAAAAATGGAATGGAAAAAGCCGCTGTTTTTCCACTTCCGGTTTGCGCCATACCAAGCACATCTTTTCCATCTAATAATAGTGGAATACATTCAGCTTGAATGGGTGATGGTTTGCTAAAACCAAGATCATTTAATGCGTTAAGGATGTCCTCGGATAAACCAAGGTCAATAAAAGAAACTTCATTTGTCATGTAAACTCGCTTATAAATTTATCATATATATAAACTTTCTATTTTAATTGCTAAACAATTAAGCTTAATGAAATAAAGTAATTCATCTCAATATGGTTAAATGTTTAATTGCATTTCCTTGAAAAGAAAGCTATATATAAATTTATGCCAGCTCACTAAATTGAAAATTTACGATTCACATCAAAAATTAATTACCGATACTATAATTGATTATTGTTGTGAATGTTATATGGACAAATATCACATTTGCGCAATACTCTGATCCGATTAAGGATATAACTAATTAACGAC
The DNA here is from genome assembly GCF_026536645.1 of Gilliamella sp. B3801. Classification (NCBI taxonomy): domain Bacteria; kingdom Pseudomonadati; phylum Pseudomonadota; class Gammaproteobacteria; order Orbales; family Orbaceae; genus Gilliamella; species Gilliamella sp. B3801. Next base: position 169,990 of record NZ_JAFNNR010000003.1, on the reverse strand, counting down.
TCATCAATAACTTGAACAAGTATTAATAGTCAATCAGAACTAAACTATAACAATATTTTCACTTTTAAAACTGGCATGACCCATGTTACTTTTCCTCAAGTAACTTCATTTCATAGAGTGCCTGTTGATGTTCAACAAAGTTATAAATATTATTAGCTAAAGCATATTTAAATAACATTTTGGCACGCTCATTATCACCTTTATTCTGATAATATTTACCCAAATAAAAGTAGGTTTCACAAAGACGCTCAGCTAATTGCCGATTATTTTCAACGCCTTCTTGAAGATTTTGCATCAATTTAGATTCATTAATTTTACCTAAATAAAATGCAACAATATGGCTACTATAAATCGATTTATCATTTAACCGATTATAACGGTCTTGTAACATATTTAATGCTGTTTTCTTATCAATCTCATTTTCAATTAGATAAAGCCATAATAATCTAATTGGCTCATTCACATCATATTGATAAAACTGAAGAGCGTCTCGGTTAGCAGATTGATAATGACCTGTACGATACAACGTGATTGCTCGATTCAGATATGCATAAGCATAAGCTGGATCGATTTCTAAAGTTGTATTAAAAGACATTAAGGCAACATCAAAGTCACCTTCTCTTAAAGCATAAGTCCCTAAAAAGTTATAAATATCTGGAATGTCAGCGCTATAACCTAATAAGGTAGAAAAATCAATTTGCGCAAATGCTTTAAAACCTAATGAATCATAAACAATTCCCCTTTCAAAAATAAGCTGCATTCGGGTTACAGTATCAATATTTTTTTGGGATAATTGTTGGCTAATCTGAGCAATTTTCAATTCATCATTATACGAAACTTGCTCAGGAACAGCCAAAAGGAGCGGTGAACTTGAACAACCTGACAATAGAATAACAGCTATAAGTAAGCAGACAATCCTCAGGTTGAAAAGTTTCATTTTAAAACCCCTAATGATTAATTTTTTATTCAGTAATTGGTGAATGTTCCGTTGTTGGTTCAATTGCATCTTTCATACTTAAACGAATTCGACCTTGACGATCAATTTCAAGGACTTTCACATTGACTTCTTGTCCTACTTTTAAGTAGTCAGCTACTTTTTCGACACGGTGATCAGCGATTTGAGAAACATGAACCAATCCTTCTTTACCACCAATAATAGAAACAAACGCACCAAAATCAACAATTCGAGTGACTTTACCAGTATAAATTTTACCAATTTCAACATCAGCAACTAAATTATTGATACGCTCCATAGCATCTTTAGCTTTGTTCGCATCTGATGCTGCAATTTTAACTGTGCCATCGTCAGAGATTTCAATGGTTGTGCCTGTTTCTTCAGTTAATGCACGAATCGTTGCGCCACCTTTACCGATAATATCACGGATTTTATCCGGATTAACGTTCATTGTATAAATACGTGGGGCAAACTCAGATATTTCTTGACGCGGTTTATTAATCGCTTGGTCCATTACCGTTAAAATATGCAATCTGGCACCTTTCGCTTGATTAAGGGCAACTTGCATGATTTCTTTGGTGATACCTTCAATTTTGATATCCATTTGTAATGCACTCACACCTTCACGAGTTCCGGCTACTTTAAAGTCCATATCGCCAAGATGATCTTCATCACCTAAAATATCTGATAATACGACAAATTTATCGCCTTCTTTAACTAATCCCATTGCAATACCTGCAACTGATGATTTGATTGGCACACCGGCAACCATTAAGGCAAGTGAAGCACCACAAACAGAAGCCATAGACGATGAACCATTTGATTCGGTAATTTCAGATACGACACGTACGGTATAAGGGAACTCTTCTTGGCTAGGCATGACCGCAGCTACACCACGTTTAGCTAAACGCCCATGACCAATTTCACGACGTTTAGGTGATCCAACCATACCTGTTTCACCGACAGAATATGGCGGAAAGTTATAATGCAATAAGAAACGTTCAGTATATTCGCCAGTTAATTCATCAATAATCTGAGCATCGCGTTCAGTCCCTAATGTTGCTGTGACTAACGCTTGAGTTTCACCACGTGTGAATAAGGCGCTACCATGTGCTCTTGGTAATAAATTGGTACGGATATCCAGTGCCCGAACCATATCTTTTTCACGACCATCGATACGCGGTTCACCAGCGATAACGCGCTGACGAACAATTTGGCTTTCCAAATCAATAATAATGTTCATCACTTCGTTTTCATCAAGTTCTTCATCTTGCGCTTTTAAAGAGGTTAGCACATCTTCTTTAATCAGATCAATTTGCGCATAACGAGCTTGTTTTTCTGTGATACGGTAAGCTTCACCTAGACGATCTTTCGCTAATTCAGAAACAGCATTATATAATGCTTCATTTTTAACTGGTGGAACCCAATCCCATTTTTCACGATTCGCTTTCGCCACAAATTCATTAATGTTATCAATGACCACTTGTTGTTGCTCATGACCTAATACGACTGCAGCTAACATTTGTTCTTCACTTAATAAATCAGCTTCCGACTCAACCATCAGTACCGCACTTTTCGTACCAGCAACCACTAAATCCAAACGGCTATTTTGTAGTTCTTTTACTGATGGGTTCAATACAAATTCATCGTTAATTAAACCAACTCGAGCAGCACCAATTGGACCATGAAAAGGCACACCTGATAAGCAAAGTGCAGCGGAAGCACCTATCATTGCAACTAAATCTGGACTAACATCCGGATTGACTGACACGACTGTTGCAATGATTTGAATTTCATTAACAAATCCTTCTGGAAATAATGGACGTAATGGACGGTCAATTAAACGTGCAATTAACGTTTCGCCTTCGCTTGGACGACCTTCACGTTTAAAAAATCCACCCGGAATACGACCGGCAGCATAAGTACGTTCTTGATAATTAACTGTTAATGGGAAAAAGTCTTGACCTTCTTTGACTTTTTTATTAGCCACCACCGTAACAAATACAGCGGTATCGTCCATATTAACCATGACAGCAGCCGATGCTTGACGTGCTAAAATACCTGTTTCTAAAGTAACAGTGTGGCGTCCATATTGAAATTTTTGATATGTTGGATTAAACAAAATAATATCCTCTTGTTAATAATGCTGTTGAAATGAAAAGCTCGACAGGCAGTAGTTTTAAGTACAACTTATTGATTTTTTTATTTCAACAATGTAGGGTCATCAACAAAAGATTATTTCACTGTCACGACTAATGACAGATCTATAAATTATAGAGCTCTCATTAGTCGCGCGAAACATGAGATACAATCTTTTAATGTGTTGATTTACAAAAACGAATTAATTTTACTTTCGAGCTGAGCATTATAGCAAAGCTCAAATTTTTAACAACGAAAAAGAGGCCTAAGCCTCTTTCAAGTAGATTTTGATTAGCGACGTAAGCCTAATTTTTGAATCAATTGGTTGTAACGTTCGATATCTTTACGGCGTAAATAGTCTAATAATTTACGACGGCTAGATACCATACGTAATAAACCACGACGGCTGTGGTGATCTTTTTTATGCTCAGAAAAATGACCTTGTAAATCATTAATACGCGCAGTTAAAAGAGCAACTTGAACTTCAGTTGAACCTGTATCGTTAGTTCCACGACCATATTCAGCTACGATTTTCGCTTTAGCTTCTACAGTTAGAGACATAATAAACCTCATAAAATTAGTATAAAACATGGCATGTCCGATCTCTAATTCAGACAACCTCGGTATTCATATAAATATGAATTGGGCGCAATTATACTGAATTTTATTAAAATAGCAATTTGATTTACGTAACTATAAGTTTACTTAAGTTCAAAGCCATACTCTTCTTGAATCAATTTTTTCAATGCTTCAATATAATTTTGTGCAGACAGGCTTAATTGGGCTTTTTGCGAAGTAATCCAACCTATCAAAATTTTTTCATTAACTTCAAGTGGTATGGATAAAATATCAGACCCATTTAAATCCGTACTTAATACGCCAGTACTAATCGTATAACCATTTAACCCATGCAACAAATTAAACAAGGTGGCTCTATCACTCACATGAATACTTTTTTTATGGTAAACAGTACTTAAAATCTCTTCAGAAAAATAAAATGAATTATATTCTCCCTGTTCGAAAGACAAATAAGGGTAATTTTCAAGATCACTTAACGTTAACGATTTCATTGATGATAAAGGATGATTGGTGCTGATAAATACGTGTGGGTGGGCTTCAAATAGCGGATGAAATGTCAATCGATGTTCTTTCAGTAAGCGTAGAATCACTTTTTGATTAAAATCTGTTAAATATAAAATCCCAACTTCACTTCGTAAATTAGCCACATCGGTAATGATATCGTAAGTTCTGGTTTCTCGGAGAGTAAACTCATATTCATCAGTATGATTTTTTTTGATGAGATTCACAAATGCATTGACAGCAAATGCATAGTGTTGAGTGGAAATGCTACAAAGTTGTTTTGAAGGGACTTTTTTTGAATAATGTTGTTCTAATAATTCAGCTTGATCTAAAACTTGTTTCGCATAGCCTAAAAATTCAACGCCATCAGTGGATAATGAAACTCCTTTAGACGTTCGTACAAAAATTTCAATACCAAATTCTGCTTCTAATTCTTTAACTGCTGTGGATAAGCTTGGTTGGGTAATATAGAGATTTTTTGCAGCTTCATTAATTGAACCTGAACGAGCAATTTCTAAAATATAGCGTAATTGTTGTAGTTTCATAGCGTCACTTATTTAGTCGTATAAGCCCATTACGGGATAATATCTTGTTAACTATATACCAAAAATTAGCAGATGTGCACTAACTGATTGTTTAAAATTAAATCTGACATACAGGCACAATACTATTTAATTTATTTGTTTACCAAATGAAATGTAATTGGGATAGTTAAATGAATGAGGAGTTGAAAATCTAGACTAACAGGTTTTATAAGTGATGGGTGAAAGGAGTAAATGAAAGGATTAATTTTGCAACGTAATTGCGTGTGTTAATGAATAGAGCCAATTGATTCTACCAATTTAAAATTGTCTAGCTGACCAGTTATAGCCTCGTTTTGATTCAATAAACATGTATATGAATCATGATAATTACCTATTAATCGACCTTGAACAAAGTTGACTTATCCTTGTTCGTATCTATTGCCATTAAATAAAAAAATTTTCGTAGATTAGTTTGATGCTCATAATGGTCGAAACGGTGATTAACATAGGTCTGATTAATTTGCGCCCTTTAGTGATTACCATTTTAGCGCCTACCCTTGCTCCAATAAATTGACCTAATAACATAATCAGACCAATTGACCAAACAACTTCGCCACCTAAAATAAAAAAGATTAGACCAGCTAAATTTGAGGTGAAGTTTAAAACTTTAGTATGTGCCGTTGCTTTTGTGAGATTAAAACCTGCAAGGGTAATATAAGCCACAGCGTAAAATGAACCCGCACCGGGGCCAAAAAATCCGTCATAAAAACCGATTCCCAAAGCAGGTATAAGTGCAAATTGAATAATAGAGAAACGACTTTTACGATCATCTTCGCCAACTTTTGGCGAAAGTAAAAAATAAATGCCTACGCTAATAGTTAATATGGGTAGTAAAAGTTTTAAAAATTCAGCTTGAACATGGATGACTGAAATCGTACCTATAGCAGAACCAATAAAAGCAAATGCAATCGCCCACTTTTGCTGTTTTAAATCAACCATACGTTGACGAATAAAATAGAGACTAGCTGAAAAAGATCCACCACAACTTTGTAACTTATTTGTTGCTAACGCACTAGCGGGTGGCAGCCCTATAGCGAGTAAAGCTGGCACAGTTAATAAGCCTCCACCACCAGCAATTGAATCAATAAAGCCAGCTACAACAGCGATAGCAAATAATAAAACGAGTATTTCATCACTCATAAATGATTACTCATCATAAATTCACATCGCTGCATTGAGCTCGATAACGAAGATAATGATCCATCAGCACTATAGCCACCATTGCCTCAGCTATCGGAACCGCACGAATCCCCACACATGGGTCATGTCGCCCATGCGTAGAGACGTCAACCGATTCACCAAATACATTTATCGAACGACCTGATATTTCAATACTTGGCGTGGGTTTAAGGGCAATATTGGCGATTATCGTTTGTCCGGAACTTATCCCGCCTAAGATACCACCAGCATGGTTAGATAAAAAACCATTTGGTGTAATTTCGTCTCGATTTTCGCTTCCTCGTTTAGTGACAACCGCAAATCCGTCGCCAATCTCAACCCCTTTTACCGCATTGATGCTCATTAAAGCATGAGCAAGTTCAGCATCTAATTTATCAAAAACAGGTTCCCCCAATCCTACAGGAACATTTTCAGCCACAATACACACTTTAGCACCAATCGAATCTCCCTCTTTTCGTAACGATCTGAGTAGCTGATCGAGCGACGCAAGTTTTGATTCATCTGCACAAAAAAATGGATTTTGTTCAACTTGCTGCCAATCTTTTAATTCGCACTCAATATCCCCCATTTGTGCTAAATAACCACGAATTTGAATACCCATTTTTTCGTGTAGATATTTTTTAGCTATTGCTCCTGCCGCTACGCGCATCGCTGTTTCACGAGCAGAAGAACGCCCTCCCCCTCGATAATCTCTTATCCCATATTTGTTGTGATAAGTGTAATCTGCATGGCTAGGTCGAAAAATATCTTTTATTTGGCTATAGTCTTGCGAACGTTGATCGGTATTTTCAATCATTAATCCAATACTTGTACCAGTTGTTACCCCTTCAAATACACCAGATAATATTTTAACTTGATCAGGTTCTCGGCGTTGGGTGGTATAACGAGAGGCGCCTGGGCGACGGCGATCTAAATCTATTTGTAAGTCTGATTCAGTTAATGCTAATCCCGGTGGTACACCGTCAACAATACATCCTAATGCAACACCATGCGATTCACCAAACGTTGTGACTTTAAATAATTTTCCGATTGAGTTTCCAGACATAATAACCTTATTCCGATTAATGCATAAATTTATTTAAAATAGTGATGATATTTTATCAAATCTTGCTGTGTGATTGAAAATACCCCGAATCCACCACGCTCAAAGTCAATCCAATTGAAAGGAACATCTGGATACTGTTCTTGCAAACTAACCCAACTATTTCCTACTTCACAAACAAGGACACCGTCGGGAGTTAAGTAATTAATCGAATCATGCAAAATTCGTTTTACTAAATCCAATCCATCAAATCCGGCTTCCAGCGCCAGTTTTGGTTCGTATAAATATTCTTCTGGCAAATCATTCATATCTTCTTCATCGACATAAGGCGGATTGGAGACAATAAGATCGTATTGTTTAACCGGCAAATCATTAAAGAGATCCGACAAGATAGGAGTAACTTGAAAGTTCATTTCATGCAAGTCGATATTAGTTTGAGCAACATCGATTGCCTCAAGCGAAATATCAGTGATATCAACATGCGCTTTAGGAAAAGCATAAGCACAAGCAATACCAATACAACCACTACCGGTACAAAGATCTAAAATATTTCCAGGCGGTGTGGTAAGTAGCGTTTTGAAATGATCATCAATTAATTCACCAATCGGTGAACGAGGTATTAAAACTCGTTCATCAACATAAAAACTATGTCCACAAAACCACGCTTGATTTGTTAAATAAGGAGTTGGAACCCGATCGTCAATTCGCTTTTGAATAATATCAAACAGAAACTGTCTTTCTTCTTCCGTCAGATTGGCCGCGTAAAATTCGGGAGGAATAGATAATGATAATCCTAAACTGGCTAAAATAAGTTGTTTTGATTCATCGATAGGATTATCCGTTCCATGTCCTAAATAAATTTCTGATTGACTGAGTTGTGAAGTTGTCCAGCGAATAAAGTCCTGAACAGTACTTAAGTTTTCCATAATGGCTCCAAAAGATCGAGGAGAGGAAGATATCATTCGTCAATGAAGGTCATCTTATTCTCAATAAATATCGCAAATCGAGTGTTTAAACAAACCTTTAAAATTGTATCATTCATTTATTTCAACAATTTAATTATTCGCAATATAGGGTGAAGAAAGTAAGTTAAATAAATTAAATATACTCATTATGATAATCTATCATTTTAGAATTAATTTTAATTCATTTATGAATTTTTTAACTACGCGAAATATTATCAAAGTATTTTATTATATTCAATTATTCATTCTCAATCATAATAGTGAGTCATGGAGAGTATTTTTTAATAATGACTTGATAAATATAAATTTAACAGATATAAAAAACATTTTAGCTTAATGAGGCAATCATGTTTTTTCTTTCTAAATTATTTAAACCCCAAAATACTCATCCAAAATCCGTTAACAATTGGCTTGATGAATATATTACAATTCTTGCCGAACGTAATTTAAAACCCAAAACAATCGAAATAAAAACGTATTTGCTAAAAGTTATCCGTCAGCAAATTGGAGATAATCCTCTCTCCCAAATAACCCCTCCTGATATTTCCAAAATTATTAAAATCTACACAGACCAGGATAAAGCACCGTCAGCAAAATGCATGTACCACTTGATCAAAGATATCTTTCGAGAAGCTTACGCACAAGGTTGGAATGACAGAAACCCAGCCGAGCCAATCAAATGCCCTAAGGTTGTGGTCAAACGTTCACGCATGACATTAGGCGAGTTCAAAAAAATATTGAGTGAGGCGGAAAAAACAGGAAACAAAATAATGCATGACGCTATGACATTAGCATTAGTCACAGGTCAACGCCGTTCAGATATAGCTGAAATGAAAAAATCAAATGTTAAACGAAATTATTTATTAGTTGATCAGTATAAAACAGGTGCAAAAATCGCGCTACCGATAAAACTTGAATGTAAAAAAATTGGCACCAGTTTACGGGACATTATTGAATCAGCTGATAATGATTTTCTGGTCAGTCGTAATAATGAAAAAATAAAATTAGACGATATAACGCGTCAATTTTCACGATTACGCGATAGAGTTTTTAATCGTGATTATTGGACGGGAACACCTACCACGTTCCATGAAATTAGATCGCTGTCAGAGCGTTTATATAGAGAACAACGAATTGACACAATGACATTACTCGGACACAAATCTCAGCAAATGACTGATAAATATAATGATAGTCGAGGACGTGAATACAAAAAACTGAGAATAAATTAAACCTATTTATATGGTAGGTAGCGCTATTGACGTCGTGTCAATTAGTGTAAACGGTGAACCATTCATTACGGATATCTCAGAGATTCAATCTAAATTAACAGATTTGAATAACAGGGTTTATATTACTGAATCATATCGAAATGGGGATAGTTGGTATCAACGTTTTTCCAATGGCTTTATCATGCAGGGTGGGACGCAGAAAATTGGCGACGTAGGGAAATTATCTGGCGGTAGCGTAACATTTAATATGATAACACCATTTTCAACAACATGTTGGACACCTCACCTAGAACAGATATCAATAAATCAAGGATGGAATTATTTAACAAGTTGTATACCGCAAATTTATACTGATAGATTTGTTTTGTATATTTATAACAATCACTCATCGTTGGTTGCATTTCAGCCAGTGTTTAGATGGTTGGCGTGCGGTTATTAGAGGAGATAAGATTATGACATATACTGACGAAGAATATGCAGAAATGGCAATAAAAGCGAATGAAGAAGGGAAGGTGTTAAAAAACATAAATGGCAAGTTAATGCTCGTTGATTCTGAACCTATTGCGTTAACTAACGAACAAATTGTCTCACAAAATCAAACTATGAAAATCTCATTAATCAACGAGGTTAACGAAAAAATAGCTATCTTACAGGATGTTATAGATTTAGATATGCAAGAATCTAATGAAGAGGAACAGCTAAAACAATGGAAAAAATACCGCATTTTATTAACTCGTGTTGATGCATCAGATGTTAATGTGGTATTCCCTGAAAAGCCCTAAACGGGCTTAGCTGGGAATTCAATATCTAATTTATTTGTATCAATAGATTTTAGCTGTATACGATATAATTTCCATTTTTTCAGTAGTTTTTTATCCTCATCTGTTGCTATTTCAAGCTCTATTTTGTCATTCAAGATTTCTATCTCACTATTAGCATCAGATAACAAATTTGCTAATTTTGATTGGTTTAGTTTAATGATAAAAGCATTTTTTTGCTCTTCATCAAGTATCCATTTTTCACCATTCCATTTGCAAAATTCGAATGGCTCAAGTAGAGTAAATCCTGCTTTTAGTTCACCAAGGTAGTCAATTTTAACAGTTTCTTTTGTTTCAATATTAAAAGCGGTTTTTTCGCGGTTATCCTCGACGAGAATCCATTTCCCGTCTTGTTCGCATGGACAATAACCCTCTTTAATTGTAGGGGCAATCCGTAGCGCATTATCAGGCGGTAGCGTGTCATCGTTCGCCTCTAATTGATGTGTAAATGGTTTTAAATCGTTTGTGTTATCGTAATAATAATTAATCATAAATTTTCCTATTTTGTTCACCTACTCGACAAGTAGGTAGTTGGGAGGATGATGCTATCCGTAATATAAAAGGAGGGTTGCCTCTCGGTGATTTTAAAGCGCTTCTCGGACATGCTAAATTAATGGCAGGAGATAAAAATGGTGCTATATCAATATCATCAGCTGGAGATGATTATGTTGCAAGCTCGATCTCGACACCAAATCCACGTCAGTTGAGATGGGTATTTTTCGACTTTGACGCATCACGTTTTGTGCCAACCTCACATGAAAACAGAACTATTAATCTCGGAGGGACCCCAGTTATATATTTAGGAGTTTAAACACCCAGATAAATTACGGGGGTCCCTCCGATATTGATTGCTCTATTCTCATTCGCGGTTGGTGCTACTCGTGAAGCATCGAACGATAAAACTGTATGCCATCCGTGGGAATTTCCACCATATGCTGGTTTGGCAATGGCATCGACCCTAAACGCACCATTCGCATCTAGTTTCGAAGTGAGAAAATTACCGAATTGGGCGGTAATATTACGTGTAGCGTCATCCTCCCAACTACCTACTTGTCGAGTAGTTCCATTTACTGCACGCATAAAACATCCACGTCCATCTGGCGCAAATGCGGTTGGCACGTTAATATATTGAAGACCGTTAATAGTTTTAATCGTAATGCGATGATCGTTTTTATAGTTAACTGATAAACTATTTAAAGCCTGTCCCTGCGGCGAACTGAGCAGATAATTATCACCATTTCTGAAATACCAACCGAACGGCAATTCATCACGCCGAAATGGCATTAAATCCCATTTTCCCACCCAGTCAGAACACACTAAATGGTTACCTACCATATAAATAGGTAAGCCGTTCACATCTTTTTTAACAGCAGGAATAGCACCAATATCATCAGCCGTTGGTTTATTATTAGGCGAATAAACACGAACATCATTTTCTTTTAGCGTTTTAACATTTAATGAACCATTAATTGACTGATCATTTGCACCGGATTTTTTAAGAAAAACGGTAGTATCAATTGAAGATGCGGCATTTTTAGCGTCTTCTGCTGATTTTTTAGCATTTTGTTCAGCTGTTTTAGCATTGTTCTCAGACAAGCTGGCAGCATTTGCGCTATTACTAGATTTTTGAGCTGAATCACGTGACGCTGTGGCTGATGAACTAGCACTATCTGCGCTACTTTTTGCTGATGCTGCACTATTGTTCGATGATGAGCTTGCGTTTTTAGCTATATCGGCATTTTTTGATGTCTGTTCAGCGTAGACCTTACTCTGTTCCAGTAATTTGGTGAGTTCATTTGCAATTGAATATTGTGATTTTATTGTGACTTGCCTACCATCAGGAGCGGTTAGGGTAACCGCATCCTCACCCGTTAATATCATTTGCCATGCATCGAGTTGTGTTTGATAATAGTTTAACATTTCAGATATTCGCAATGCTAATGCCTCAATAGAAACATTAGGCGATGTTGGAATTTGGTATTTAATACCACTCCTTGTTTTTCCATTGTATTTATTTGCTAGCGTTAATTGTGTATCAGATTGAACTGAAGCTATTTCGCAAATTTCTATAAAACCTTCAGTATTTAACAGCAACATTTGACCAGCACAAATACCAATTAATGAATTGGTCCATTTTGTACCAACTCCCGTTACTATTTTACTTCCATTTGTTACTGCTATCGTACCTGTATTATACCACGACATAAGTTCCCTCGAATTTAATTGAATGCTTTGAGATTTATTTACTACTAATTGATTATGAAACCATCTGAGTTTTTCATTAAAAATACTAGCGTATTGAAACTAAATAAATATATTGGTCGACCTTCACCCGGTTTATTAATTGTGATCGAAATATCGACTTTTTCACCATAAGTAAATGGCGGAATATATAGACATAAATTTCGAAGCCTATTTTTAGTGTAAATTTTTTTTAAATCCATTGGATATTGATTATTGAATAAAATTGTAGGATTACCTCGAAAATTTTCCGCAATTTCCCATCTATTACCTATGATATTTTTAGACCAAAATTGAGATTTAACAATGATTTCATTAGCAAAACAAAGTTTTTGCCATTGTCCATTTGCAATAACACTCATTATATGTACATTTTGATTCGGATTTAATTCTTGCAATGTGACATCTTTCACAAATGAAACGGCCGAAAGCACATTCCCCTTGATTTGATTAACATTTAGAGTACCTTTAATTTCACAATTCTCATTGATAACGACATTATTCAACTCTCCTGATGTGGCACGCAATCTCCCTGAAATGTCAGCATTAATGGCTTTCAATGTTCCTGTATGCTTGGATAATTGCCAACCAGATACACCCTCTCTAAAATTATTTGATTCAATAACATTGCCAATTTTCGTGTTCGTTATTGAAGCATCACCAATAACTGCATCATTAATGACAACTTGATTACCCTGTGTCGTAAAGACTGTTTGAGGATTTCCATTGGCTGAGTTCATGATTGAAAAACGATCTTGAAGAAAAATGACATTACTTTGCATTCCTTGTTCAGTATTTTCAACACCCATTGTCATACCTGCAACATACTGTTGACCTTTGTCATCTACTTCAACTTTCATTGTACGATGAGCTGAAACTTTACCATTTAAATTATTTACCGTTTCACTGACATCTGAAATGGTGGTAGAAACATCTCCAACTTTTGTGTTAATTGCCTGTATTGATTTGGCAGTAGCGGCATTTTGTTCAGCTGTTGTCTGTTTTAATTCTGATAAATTGCTATTTATATTACCGTATTTAGCGTTCAACTCTTTTAAAGCAATGGCTGTTGCTGCTTTCTCAGTTAATAACGCTGAATGGGTTTCATGAATTTCAGCGAATAAGTTGCCGTTTTCAACTCTGCGCTGTTTTGTCTCAGCGTCTATAGCCAGTGCATTTTCAATAATGGATTTTGCATTCGCTATTGAATTAATAGCAGCATTATCTGCAGAGTCGACAAGAGATTGCCAAGCGTCTGTTTCTTTTATTTCTTCAAAAATATGGTCTGTCAAATCGTTAGTATTGGTACTTGAAACACCTCTAACCCAATCTGTCCAATCACTGATGTTACCAATTTTATCGACAAGGCGAGCACGGTAGAAAAACTGTTGACCTATAGCTAACCCGGTCTGAGAATAATTGCAAGTTGGGTAACTAACATTGCTTAATAGCAGGGCATTTTCTTCATTTTCAGTCGTACTATATTGAATTTCTGTGTAACTACTATCACCGCTTCCAATTGGAAACGACCAATTAAGGTCAATACCAAATACCACACTTTCGCTAGCAGTAAAGTCTACTGGTCTGTCAGGTTTACCAACTTTTCCCTTGATTGCTTTGGCTTGTGAATAAGCCCAGGGTGAAGATGCATCTATCGCATTTACTGCACGTACTCGAACTTCATAAACACCAGCGTAAACACCTTCGACGGTAAAATTCGTTCCATTAGTTCGCCCAATATTAATCCAAGACGAATTATCTTTTCTCCATTGAGCAATATAGTTTGTCGCACCTTCTACCACATCCCAAGAAGCTTGTAATGATGCCACTGACAGGCCTTGAGATATATAACTACTTTCTGATAAAACAATATTTTTGGGGGATGAAACTGAACTTGGTGGAGTAACAGTTATTGGTTTTGACTCTAATCGTATACCTTGATCTATATATTTGAATTTATTTGGATCATGATGAATAGCCGTAATTGTAAACTGACCTTCATTAGACGATGATATTGAGGTTACTCTATAATACTGAATAGCGATATTATCACTATCAATACACCATACTGCACCAGCAACTGGTGTCAGTTTATAATTAGCCGTAACAGTGAGTGTTTTTTTATCTGTACTAATCGCTCTAATTGTTCGGCTTTGCGCAGAACCATCTGGTAAATTAAGGACTAACCGATCGCCCACATCATATTCAACGGCTCTATCTAATGTGATTTTTCGTCCTTCAACAGCGTGAATACGCCCGCCATTTTCTTTGCCAGAACGAGAAGGGTCAGCAATCCCAATAATTCGTGCAGGTAAAGGAATATAGCCATCGAGTCCTACCGAAAATGTGATCACTTCATCTTTTGCATTAGAAAGTAAAGCCCAACGTCCACGTCGTTGCGCTTCAGCTTGCGAAGTACAACCTATCGCTGTTAATTTCATGACATTGACATCATAACGACGCATCAAATCATGATCCCACACTGCCTCAACATCATCACAATAATGATTGTTAGGATCAGAATATGCAACTAAACAGGATGTATAACGATTTTTATATGAACCACCAGAATAGGTAAAATCACCGATAACATTAGAAGGATGATAGATAAAATCTGGTTCATCTTGTGGCATATCTGCGGTTAAACAGATCTGATCATTACCCCAAAATATAATACCCCGAAATGAAGCCACTAAATCTTTTAGAACGTTATAAGCCTCTTCTTGACTTTGTATATATTCGTTACAAGCAAAGCGAGGTTCCATGCCACCTCGACCATCAGGTACCATTTGATCACAATACTGACCTAATTGATAAATTGACCATTTATCGAGCATTGTTGAATCAATTCTGACCCCCATACCTGCTATCTCATCACGCATCAAATAATAAGAAAGCCAAGCAGGATTATTGGTATATGCCATTTTAAATCCGCCAGTCCAAGTGCCTGAATAGGTCCTGTTTACCGGATCATAATTGTCTGGTACTTGGACAATTTTTCCTTTCAGTTTACAACTAATTTTAGGAATAGAACCATTAAATTGGCTAGCATCTAACTCGATATAAAGTAGAGCGGTATTAGGATACCGTAATTTACTGTCAATAATTTCCGCATATGAAAAAACACTAAACGCATTAATCAATTTATTCGATTTCGAATCAGGTGTTAATCGTCTAACACGTATACTCCACCCTTCTAATGCATTTGGTAAATTGATGCGATGATCTCGCTGATATTCTGAGGTAGTTTTTCCATTAAATTCACCATGAATAACAGTTTCAAACGCACTGCCATCTGTTGATAAGTCAATAGTATACTTGGTAACAGTTCCTACCGTATCACCATTTTCTTTATAATGTAAATGACTTGGTAAACTTAATTTGATTCTTATGGCATCTAATTCTAGATTACTAAATGATCGTATCCAAGGATTGTCAGATTTTACTGTAAAAGCGGCTTTTAACTCATTACTTATTTCAGGTATTCCTTGAATATAATCTTGCGTTTGAGCACCATTACGGAATTCCCATGCAACACCATTAAAATTACGTGTACCATCGAGATTGGCTAGTGGAGTATTATCAATGAATATATTTTGTTCTGTTAGATCGCCTTGAATTTCCCCTTCACTTAATGCTAAAAGCACTTTGAGCTTTGCTGTTGAAAGCAAATTATCGGGTTGTTCATAAGGTCTATGTTGCTTTTTTTTACCGCCCTTTTGACCTTCTATTAATTGCATAATCCACCTATTGTTGATCTTCTGAATAAATACCCGCGTTAATCACTGCGCCACCAATTTCACGGTTACCTAATAAAACAGGAACAGGATAGCCTACCGCATTGGTATTAACGGGCGCTCCAAAACCATAGTTAGGTTTATTTTCAGTATTTGATGCCCCGCCTGCGTTAAATTTAGGCTGAGGGGTAAGTAATTGCACAATGCCACCTAATGCCATGCTCAAACCAATACTAGCTAAAACTGAAGATGCAGTAATTTCAGCACCCAATAGCGTTAAAGAGGCACCACCAGTAAAGAAAGCACCAATTAAAGCAACGGCTCCGATCACAACTTGTAATAAACCACCACTTTTTGCGCCTTGAGCTATCGGCATAATCACATAATTTTTGCCATTAACATTAATATCAAACTCATCAATTCCAATATTTTTTCCATCCACAAAAAAGGCAAACTTAATGCCTTTTAAATGAGCCGTACTCATATATTTTTCAAACCCTTTTATTGTCACACAAAGTGCGCGTAGCAATTCCCGGATATTGTTTACGTCATACGTATGCTTTTTTCCAAATTGCCTTGCCATTGCACCTTTCAATGTTAACTTACTGAGCATTCAATAACTCCTTATGCCGCACAATGCGAACAGTTCTATCTCTAAAATATTTACCGTAAGGTGTACGTGTAGATAATTGACCGTACAGGTGGTGTAAAATAAGATTATCACCCACATAAATAGCAGCATGATTTGTGACTTGCGAACCAATGCGCATCATAACTATGTCCCCGACTTTCATTTCATTCAGACCGACTTCAACAAATCCTTCTGCTTGCCAATTATCATCATAAAGATGCTCTTTCCCACTATCCCACCATTCTCGTGGCACTGAATAATTGTTTAATTTAATCCCATATTCACGATCATAATAATCCATTATTAATGACCAACAATCAGCGTGACCAAGCAACCATTGCCGTCCGGTATAATCTCGATTTATTCGTGGCGATATTGTGCAAAAATCACCATCAGGGGCAGACATTATTCCCCATTCAATACCTGTATAATCACATTGAATACGGTCAAACTCTGACGGAACCAGTGACGTAACATCAGGATGAGAATGAATAATCATGATAATTTCACCTTGTTTTTCTGCAGCTAACTGTTCTTCTGGTGATATTAAAAAATGCGCTTGTGGATTATCTGAAATGTTTTTACAAGGTAGATAGATCTGTTTTTTTCCCGTATCAATAATGAATCCACAAGCTTCATTTGGGTATTCGCTATCCACATGCTTTTTGATTGAATCTAGTAATTTTTGTCGCATATTACTTACCTTGAAGATTAGCCGCAGGAAAACCGCCAAACGGAAGAGGTTTATTACCATGTCGGGCTTTACAATCTTTTAATAGTCCTCCACATTCATCTTTTGCCGGATCATCAACGGCAATTCCATCTTTGGTGAAAAACTTATTTCCAGCATAATCACAGCCTGTACCTGAGCGGTACCATCCGCGCATACACCAAGTACATAGTGTTGTGATTTGCCTGGTAGGCAATTGTAAATTTTGAATATCAAATGGCGAACAAAGTTCAAATTCAACAATAGCTTTCGTTTCTTCGCGTTTATTATTAATAAAAAATAATTGAACTCTTTCTTGAGTTGGATCGGCTGTGGCATTACCTGCTAACCAGTTGTCTGAATCAAGATATTTTGCCATTGTGGTATGAATTTTTACTCTCGCTTGAACTAAATCATCATAATCTATACACAATCTAGTCACTCTTCCGTCAATATTACCGATTGACAATTTAGGGGTAGGTTGTGCACCCGTACTACTTAATTCAAGATCGCTTAATTCATACGGATACGGTAAATATTCTTTACCTTGCCATTTTATAGAAGGTAAATTTCCAACAGCAAAGGAAGCCCACCCTTCAGCAGAGATATTATGAGAATGAAATCGTAAAACCTCATCAAGCCCAAATTTTGTACAATCAACTTCAATAAGTTGTATCAGCTCATTGCCTTCAATGGCTTGTAAATCTTGTGTTATTGACATGTTCTCTCCATCAATCCCCAAAACTTAATTAAGAAAATTTTTTGAGGTCTACATTTGAATAATTAAGGTGCATAAGATTGGACAAAAGTAAAACTTAGCTTTACCACATTCGAAGAGATAAATTCAGATTTGATTGATTCGTTTTGAACACGATATAATCTTTCTTCTCCCCAAGGGTTAACCCACTGAAAGGAATGAATAATATGGCTGTTAAGAAACTGACGGATTTCAGATAATTCGTTACAATGACCCGTATAGGACAAATCCCATGTTTCACCTGATTTATTGATTCCAGAACTCCAAATTTGCGAATATCCATCGTTAAATTTTACTTCTGTGATACTCATTTTTTCCCCTCCATTGGGGGAATGCATTGTTTTCCATTTAAATTTATCTACTTTCATATACTCCTCAAACAAAATTTGGTTTTGAATATGTCTAGGTAATTTAGTTGAATTAAAAACATCAAAATTGAGTAATTAACAATACAATTTTTTGACATAAGCGTGAGAACGGATATTTATTAATGTGATCAATTCTAACTTTATGTTTTTTTTGCAATAAGAAATTAACTTAATTTTGTTGAACTGAATCCATTTACGCGCTATAGACGACTAAAATACGATGATATTCCAAGAAATAGGGATGACTAAAAATGAGTTGTTATTGTGTTTTAATATTCGAATAAGTATTAAAATTATGCCATTTAGAGATTTTAATAAGAATCTAAATGGTTAATATTATTACTTCATCGCATACATGACGTTGTATAACTCTCCTCCCGGTGAAACTGATTTTTTAAACATCTCATTCATTTGCCGTCTAATAACTGCATCTACTTGAGATTGAACTTGTTTTGGATCGGTATTTTTGCCATGAGTAGAAGTACTATTTTCTGAAGACATATTTAATACAATATTGGGATTAACAGTGATTGCATTTGAAGAAGGAGTTGTGCGTTGGGCTAATGCTATCGGAGCCGAAATAGAGGTATGAATATAACCACCGCTATCGTATCCTTTATGAGAATCATTCATCAGACTATAAAGATAGTCTACACCTAATCGTTTAGTTGCCTCTTTTGTAAAAACAAACTCGCCTTTATGAACAATTCCTGCTGGTTGGTACTTGTTACCTCGTCCGGTAAAACCGCCCGGTACCAATGCATATCCCACACTTCCACCCGAAGCATATCCAAGAATTTCACCCCCTGTATAAGCTTGTTGAAGCCCTCCGGTCGCTTTTCCTCCACCACCAAAACTCGTTAAAGCTGATTGAATAATCTGCGCTAAAATCAATTTATTTATAATTTCAATCAGATTAACTAAGATAGTTTTTGCAAACTCCTGAAAGTTTGCTTTGCCTGTTGTGACAAGCGTTGTCATCATTTGAGACATAGATCCAATTGAATTTTGCGCAAAATCTTTAGCAACACTAAAAACATCTTGAGATGTTTCAGCAAATTCTTTCAAACCGGTTGTTAAACCAGCTATCCAATCTCCTTTTTGTAAATCTTCTTGCACAAAACTTTCTTCTAAAAGTTGAGCTGCCTCAAGGTAGTTTTGGGTTATAGTGATGATGTTTTCTTGACTTAGATTATTACTCGGATCTAAATCTTGTTCCTTATTTCTTTCTAAATTAATTCGACTTTGATACCTTGATGATTGAGATGATGTCATTCCAAAGGTCGCTTTTTTATCTGCAATCTCATTTTGTAATTGAGTAGAATTGTGAGTAATATTTTGTAAAATCTGTTGGGCTTTGATTCGACCATTGATTTCTTCAGAAATTGCCGCATTTTTTTCATATTGAGTAAGTAACGACGCTTTATTGGCTAGTAAATAACGTTCTTCTGCGGTTAGTCTACTTTTATTGTTTTCTTGTTCCAAGATGTTAATCTGAGCTTGCAAATCAAAGTATTTTTTACGTTCTGCCGTTATCGCAGCGATCGTTGCATTCTGTTCTTTTAATGATTCTAGTTGAATTTGAAGATTTTTCTCATCACGTTGACTAGTTTTTAATAATGACGGCGCACTATTTTTTGAAGAAAATAAAGTATTTATTTTATTTCTATTGCCTTTATCGCCTTGAGGGTTGCCATTTAAATCATTTAATGACTCCAGTACTTTTTTAGAGTTATGGACTTTAATGATAATATCTTTCAATTTAATTATAAAATCATCTAAATTATCATTTCCTACTCCCGTTTCCTTTGATATATTTCCTATATAAGTTGCAATCTCATTTAATTTATCAGCCAATTCAAATGAATCTGAGATTTTACTTATTGCATAAAGTTTATCATAAAAAACTGATGCATTTTCATTACTAATATTAAAAGATTTATTGGTTTTCTCAATTTGTTGACGAATATAACGTTGATTGTCAGGTCTACCATCAGTATAGCTTAAATTATACTTTATTTGGGGATGTTCAGCTAAAATATCCCTGGTTAAAGATTCTTTTGAACTTATAACTCTTTTTGCATTTAAATCAAACTCTTCTAAAAGCTCATTAATTGCTTCTCTCGAATGAACAATTGTATTATCGGACAGTCTTTTAGAAGTTTGAATAAATGCCGTCGCAAGGCTAGGATTTATATTTGCTAGCTCCTTCAATTCATCAGTAAATGAAACTGTTCCATCTTTATTTAGTTTAACAATACCATACAATTTTTCTTGGGATTCTCTTAAACTATCAGTGGCAGATACAGCATTATCAAAATAGTCAAACAAATCCTTACCGACGACGGCACCCACTTCAACTATCGTACCAATAGCTTTTCCAACAGGACCGAATAATTCACCAATTTCTATTCCATGTTCCGCCAGTGTCATTAATGGATTTTTCTTTACATTCGCTTGTGTGGACATCTGTTTCATTTGATTTGAAATCTGACTTAATGCCGCACTCATTTTTTCACTTGTATTGGCAAATGTTTCTTGCGATTCAATTATCCCAATTAATTGATACTTAGAGCTTTCAATTATTGAATTAAAAACTTGAAAAGCATGAGCATCAATAAATCCATTTCCATTATTGTCAGATAATTGTTGTTGCACGTAAAGCAGATTATCCAATGCTTTGTTGACCGGATGAATGATCCCTAATAACTTATTATAGACTCCAATTTGGTTATACAAAGATTCCAATTGACGTTTACTAATATTGTTATGCATTAGTTTAGATGTATTTAGTGTTCTCAAACTTTTATCAGTGGTTTTAAGCTTTACATCTAACTCGTTAATTCTTTTAATCTCTTTATCAAGATTGCCTGTATCAACTTTTAATGATAATGTAGTTGTTTTTGACATAGATTACCCATATTAAATAAACCGACTTTCGTCGGTTATTTTGATTTGTGTATGATTGTTAAGGCCTGACTTTCCATTAACCGAATATCATTAAAAATTTTTTGGTTTCCTTTAATATCAAGCATTTGCATTACCCAAGGTAAGCAATTATAGTCAAGACCTAAAATACCACTCATGCTTGTTCTCCACTGCGTTGACATGGCTTGGAATAACTGGAAAGCATCCCAGTTATCTGACCATATTTCTATATACTCATCTTCATAATCGACTTCCGATAGCCCAAAAGAATCAAGTTCAGCTTTTGAAGGCGTTGATGAATAAAGTGCAGTGGCAAGCTCTATGAGTTTTTTTCTCGTTGTCCCAACATCTCTTTATAATAAGTATTAGTTATTGCTTGCCAAGCAGCAGGATAGTTATTTAATAAGATATTTAAATTTTCTTGATTAAACTCTTCATCCAAATTCCAACCAGATACAATTTTTATCATAAATTCAATGATAGGTTTATCCTTAAGCTCGGTTTCAAACACGGTCAGTTTATCAACTGAATAATGTTTGAAATCAAAGCTAATTTGACCATCGTCCAATCCAGGACGCGGAATGGAAACTTCACATCTAAATGTCGGATCTGCAATAAGTTTAAATTTTGCCATGATTAAAATGCCCTAATTAATCTTTATAGAAAGTGATTGCTGGTGACTCAACTGTCGCACTTACTTTTACAGTTTCAATATCATTAATGGCTGTTGTAGGCGTCGGATCAAAAGCAATACGGACAGAGTCATAACGTGTTTCTTTAGCTTTAGGAACATACATTTTCATTGCAACAACATTATTGGTTAAATCCAACTGTTGTAACAATGTGTAGATAGGTAATGAGCTGTCATGAGCAATGGTAAAACTTTTACTTTTCGCTGATTTGATAGTCGGTAATTGACGTTCTGCATCATCATCAAGGAACTGAATTTGAATAAATTGCTGTTCACCACCTTCAGTAGCAACCTCTTTAATTTGAGGTAGTTGTTCCCATTCCGTTATTTTGGTAATAGTTCCTTGTCCTTCTCCAACAGGGAATACCGTTGTATTACTAGTATTAATATTGCCCAAAGTCACTTCATTGTTATTTACGTGAGAAATTTTTGCGACAATATTATTCAATTTAGTCCATGATGAAGTGAGCATGACTTCGTCCCCGACCACTAGTCCATGCCCTGAATTTAACGTTACCACTGCTTCTTTAGCATTAGAAATTGAATTAAAGTTAGTTACTTCGTTGTGTGATTTTTGCACATACACACGTGAACCATTAGGTAAAGCAAAACCCATAATATATATCTCCTTAAATTTTATTTAAAATATAGAATCAGCACGATAGTTAAAGCTGATCGGTAGTGTATAACAAGCATTATCCATTTTTGCTGGATAAACACTTGGTATAGAATTTACATAAAGTGAAAAGTTATGACTTGTTAACTCTAAATTGAGTGGAAAATGCTGAATAATTTCATCAGATATTTGTTGAGAACGTAACTTACCGCTATTGATAGGTGCGACAACAGAAATTTGATAAACACCTCGATAAACCTTCAATTTTCCTTCTGAATCAACGCTTGTTGTTACTTCTGGTAAAATATAAGTTCTGAGATAAATATCGGAATGAGAAAGAATTTCACTATTTTCATCGAAAACAGGTAAGTTCAGTTTTTTTGCAATAATATCAAGGTGAGATTCAAGCAATGCTGAGATTGTTGAAATCAAATTATCATCTCCTTAGCGACATTTTAAAAATAGATCTTGTTAATTATTGTTTGCTTATAAATTTCATAAAAACTTCAGAAATTAAGGAAGAGTTTTTAAATTTATTCAATAAATTCGATTAGAAAAAGCTATTTACACCTGATAAAACAATTATCTATTACACATAAACAGTGTGTTATTTTGAGGTGCAATGACCTGACAGTAGTATTGTTGCCATCCTTCGATTAGGGCTTGGTTATAGCTGATTGCGTGGGTAAGACGGTAATAATCTTGTTGAGAAGATTTTGCAAGTCGTAAGGCTTTGTCAGCAATATCGCCGGTGGCGGCACTATTTCGTTCGAGGGTGGCGACTTTGATGCGCAACTCGACAAGACCATTATCCACATCATCACGTAAACTATCTGTTTTAACCTGTTCATCTTTTATTGTCTCAAGAATATTTGACTCAATTAATTTAATGGCACTGTTACCTTGTTTATACGCGTTAAATTGCGCTTCTAACGCCACCGTTTTAGCCATTGCCAGTTGTTCACCTTGCCAACAGTGATATGCAAAATAAATCGCTAAACCGGTTATTACAATGCCACCATACGGTAATAACTTAATCAACAATATTAATTTATTCATCATACTAATCCGTTTAAATACACCGTTTTACCACCATTTTTGACGGCGGTCAGCACTATTTGGCGATTATGAGTGGGACTGAATCCGATATGAACCCATTGATTATGCTCCTGAATAAGCTTATCAAACACGACTCCTGCATCTATCAATCGTTGACAGATTTGTTTCGGTGTGCCAAATGGCGAACGGAAGTCAACCGCCAAACCTTGAGTGTGTGCACTACTTGCCACCCCGCCTACCCGGGCATTTAATGCCGGACAACGGTAACCGGAAGTAATGATGATGGGGTGCTCAAGGGCTTTTCTGACCAGTTCAAGTTTTATTGCTGTTAATTGGATATTGGGCATCAGTGCTGCCGGTACGGAATTGTCAATTTTTAATCGACTGGCCGTCAATGAGTAGGTAAACTCATCCAGTTTAAAATGTTCAGTCAGTTTCATTAGTTTTCCTTTTAATCATCATGTCCACGTGTTTTTTTTATTAATTGTTCTTCAAGCGCTTTAATTAAGGTTGCACCCGACCACCCCGCTAAACCGGCAACACCGCCGGCCAGCTCAAACTGCCAGTTAAAATAACTGGCTGCCAACACCACCAGCGCGCCGGCAAAAGTAGAAATAAATATCTGAGCAATTAAAATCATCAGATTAAACTTATTCCCATTAATAATGTGATAGCAATAACTGGCTAATGACCCCAGTAAGGTGACA
This sequence comes from Gilliamella sp. B3801, assembly GCF_026536645.1. Taxonomy (NCBI): domain Bacteria; kingdom Pseudomonadati; phylum Pseudomonadota; class Gammaproteobacteria; order Orbales; family Orbaceae; genus Gilliamella; species Gilliamella sp. B3801. The sequence goes on along the minus strand of NZ_JAFNNR010000003.1, from coordinate 145,552 downwards.
AAAAACAAATAAACGACAACATACCAATTGATATGGTCAGGCTCTTTGATTGGCATAGGTTTCATCTTCATCGTGAGCCTCCTGCTGAGGCAGTTAAAAATAAGAAAAGGTTACGCAGCACTTATGTATAAATTATTTTCTGTGATTGCTCTGCGAACCCGTTGAATTGTGATAACTGATAGTTAAATCGTAGACATAAAAAAACCGCAATGAAGCGGTTGAATAAAAGAGACTTATATTAAAGAAGTTTATTTAATTTATTTTGATTATTTTATATGAATAAACAGGATGTTAAATAACATATTGCAAATTAAAGGCAATAAAAAAGCCCGCTTAGCGGGCTTAAGTAACAATTCTTGATTTTGAGATAATTATACATACATTAGCGTACGTTGTCAAGATTAACTGTCCCACTTTTTTTAAAACACTAAATGTTGCAATAACTCCAGTTCAGTGCCGGTTAACATCGTTTGCATCGATAATGCACCAATAATGTAACTTTCACCACTACTTTTTATTTTTCGGATATTGCCTTCACTACAGGCCAAATCCTGCGCTATTTCACGTAAATTTTTAGGTTTGATAATTAATGTCGACGATATTTGTGTTTTGCTTGGTTCAATATAAAGATGATCATCCACGATCATTTCGTCTCCATAATAAAATTTAATTAAGACTTTTGCTTCTTCTTTTATTTTCGTAATTTTACTGTTTTTCATCGTCGAAATAATGCCATCTATTATTAACCCGTCTTTATCTAAACAGACCTGTTTATATTCCTTTTTTTGGGATTGATATAAACTAAATACTTTGCGTTGTTGATAGGCTTCTTTTCGAGCCCAATTACCCCAACGGGTTAATACTTGAGTGATATCATAATCAGCATTCAAACTCACTTTATTAAGCCATTGTGTCGGGTTTTGATATTGTTCAACATTGATTTGTTTTGCTAGCATTATTCACCTCAAGTAGTTTCATTTTATTAACGTTAAATTAATAACTAGTAAAAGAATTAATTATCAACATGTTTTCATTCATGTTTTATCTCTCTTTCAGTATTAAAGTTATTTTTTATATCTCTATTAGCACTGATCATGACAAAGATATTCTTGAAAAATTCCTTTCAAATAACTATTATTATTAATAATAACAATAGTTATCATAAAAATCAATAACCAATGTTATTTGAATGATGATAACTTGAGTTATACAATAAAGTACTTCATTACAATGGGATAAAAAAATGACGACATTTACAGAAAGATTAAATTCAGCATTGAAACAATCTGGTATGTCTCAACATCAATTAGCTGAAAAGGTTAAAATTAGTCAGCCCGCCATTCAAAAATTACTGTCAGGAAAATCCAATACATCAAGAAAAATTGTTGAAATAGCCAACGCGTTAAATGTTGATTTATTGTGGCTGACAAAAGGCATTGGCAAAGCGAAATTAACTAAAAATAGTGCCAATGCGACAATGTTAGGAGCTATCGATGAATGGGATAGTAAAACACCACTTGATGAGGATGAAGTTGAAGTGCCATTTTACAAAGATGTTAGGCTTTCTGCAGGTAACGGATTTGCTGATGATATTGAAGATTATAACGGATACAAACTGCGATTATCACGGTCAACAATGCGAAAATATGGAATTGATAAAGACTGTGCCGTATGTTTAACTGTTTATGGAGATAGTATGGAACCTGTTTTTAGAGACGGGTCAACTGTCGGTATCAATCAAGCAGACACTAATATTCGAGATGGAAAAATATACGCAATTAATCATGACGGGTTATTAAGAATAAAAATATTGGAAAGATTGCCTGGTAATCAAGTCAAAATCCGAAGTTACAATTCAGATTATGATGATGAAACTGTTTCTTTGGATGATATCACCATTCTAGGAAGAGTCTGGTGGCAATCATCGATATTGGATTGATCGACACATAACATTTACCGCTTCGGCGGTTTATGTTCCTACCATTATGCCCTAACATTTTAATTTTTTATCGTAACCTCATTTTTTATTACTTTTGTTATTGACTTTTTTGATAACTTATATTATCATTATGGTTATCAAAACTAATCAACTTACCATAAAGTTAGCAATACCACGAGTTACTAATGGGGTAACAAGATTCAAGTAGCTAGCAGGGGCTTACGAACATACTGCGGTTTTGATGAGATATTCAATACAAGTTTGTGTAAACCAATTTATTGAATATCTGACAACTGGAAAGACAGTAATATTCTACACCCTTTTGCCCCGAAATCGGGGCTTTTTTAGAGGTTAATATGACGAATAGAGATTTTGTTAAGATGAAAATAAAAGATCGTTTTCATCCTGATTATCAATTAACGAATACCGAGATCAAATTTTCATTATTTGGTATTTTTATTTTAATCTTGTTTGGATTATTGCTTTTTTAGTTGGAATAGATAAACAGCAACGAGGTACGTGATGCATCAATTACACCGATTAGTTGAAAACGCCTATGAAGCTAATTTTTGCAAAATGCTTGATAGAATTGAAAAACAAGATGCAAGAGATGAGTGGATCGATAAACGGGCTAGCGAACTTATAAAAAACTTTAGCAATGAGAATGACTGGCAACTTCTAGAATTAATTAAACTGAAACTTGATAATCACGCAGTTAATGCTGAGATTTATGATCAGTTCGTTTCGGATATTTGCTATTCTCAAGCAAGAGAAGAATCAAAAGCACAATTTAGTAACGTATAGATAATAAAAATTGATACTTTATAATCAATATCCTAAAAACTAAAATGTTAGATAACGCTGTTTTAAACGTAAAGTCCAGCAAAAATCGGGAAGAGATGGCGGTGAGGAAGGGATTCGAACCCTTGATACGTTGCCGTATACACACTTTCCAGGCGTGCTCCTTCAACCACTCGGACACCTCACCTAAATTATAAAGCCTGCTTTTCAAAAGCAGGCGCATACTATAATCGTCACAAAACAATTTTTCAAGTATTTTTAATTCATACAAACAATCACACCAAATGCAGCAATTAAACTGAGTATGGCAACTGTACTAAATAATGCATATTTTAAATTTGAACACATATTTTTATCTCCAATTTTAATTATTTTATTGATCAACCGAAATGTTTAATGGAATGACATCACTGTTTACTTGTTCTTTCGCAATTTTGGAATATTTAGGCGCAAAATCAAGCAGTATTTCAACAGCTTCATCTAAATAAGCATCGGGTCGTTTATAATCTTTTGGTAAGTCTTCTAATTTCGCAATTGGAGCCAAACCAGCACGACTCAAACGCTCATTCATGCGTTTCAAATCTCGGTCATCATCGCTCTTTTGTTCATCTTCCCGATATTGTTTATTTAAAGAAACAATATAACGACTATCCTTTTTATCATTGAACCGTTTAATATCATCTTGAATGTAGATAAACTCAGGATTTTTGGCAATTCGAGCTAAATGGTTGGCTTTAAGTTCTGAAAATAAAGGTGCGATATTTGCAACTTTTGAATATTGCGCTGAAGGTATTTTATCCCATGGCAAAGCATTATCTAAATATCTTTCACCGGTTTCGTCAACATATTTTTCATTGATCATATCAATGTCAGGATCAACCCCTTTAAGTTGCGTACTCCCACCATTGATTCGATAAAATTTTTGAACAGTATATTGCACACCGCCTAATTCAGGCCAGTCCGGATGTAATCTTGCATCCACTGGATAGGCTATATTTCGGGAGGTTTGCACCGTTCCTTTACCATATGTCGTTTCTCCAACAATCAACGCTCGACCATAATCTTGCATTGCGGCAGAAAAAATTTCAGAAGCAGAGGCACTGTACCGATTTATCATTACCACGATTGGCCCTGAATATTTGATACTTTCATTTTTATCATCATAAACATTGATTTTTTGTAGATTGTCACGCACTTGAACCACAGGCCCTGTATCAATAAATAGCCCAGTTAATGCAATAACTTCTGCTAAAGAACCACCGCCATTATCGCGTAAGTCGATAACAAGCCCTTGCAGATTATCTTGATTAGCTTGCGTTAATAGTGAATTGACTTTTTGAGTTAATCCTATATAAAAACTCGGAATTTCGATAACACCAACCTTCCCTCGTTGATTGTCAATAATTTTTAGTTTAGCTTCCCTGTCTTCAAAATGAATTTTATCACGTGTTAATTCAACAATTTTAGGTTTGCTACTATTGCCTGCCGGTAAAATTTCGAGTCGGACAACAGTTCCTTTTCGCCCACGAATTTTTTCAACAACATCATCGAGACGCCAGCCAATAACATCTTCAATGGCTGAATTACCTTGTCCGACACCAATAATTTTATCACCAATGGTTAGTTGTTTACTTTTTTCAGCCGGTCCACCCGTTACAAAAGACATAATCTCGGTGTAATCATCTTTTTGACTTAAAGTGGCTCCAATACCTTCCATTGATAAATTCATCTCAGCATCGAAGTCTCGTTTCTTTCGTGGCGCCAAATAGCTGGTATGAGGATCAATTTCGCGTGCAAATGCATTCATAAACACTTGGAACGCATCTTCAGTTTTGGATTGTAACAATGTTTTTAACACACGATTGTAACGTTTAGTTAAAACTTCACGTATCTCTTTCTCATTTTTACCGGATAATGAGAGACTTAACTCATCATATTTGACTCGTTTATCCCAATAATTATCAAGCTCTTCTTCGGTGCTTGCCCATGAAATATCTTCTCTTTTAAAATCAATATTTTCATTAGTTGAAAAATCCATAGGGCGTTGTAAAACTTTTAAAGCATATTGAAATCGGTTATATCTTTTTTGAATAGAAAGATTATAAATGTCATAGGCCATTTTCAAATCGCCATCTAACAGCTCTTGACCTAACGACGCTTGTTTATCTCTAAAACTATCAATATCACGCTGAATAAAAAAAGATTTATTGCCATCTAATAGTTTAAAATAGCGGTCAAAGATTTTGGCTGAAAATGCCCCATCTAAATCAAAATTACGGTAATGGGCTTGAGTAAAATAGTTAGTTACCCTATTTGCCACAATTTGATGAATTTGATCTTGTTTAAGCGTAGGTAATTGTTCTGTAACTGACGAATTAGTCTGAACTGCTTGGCAAACGATACTTGGACTAATAACACAAAGAACAAGTAACGATTTTCTTATACCTTTAAATAAATTACTCATTGCCATTCTCTATTGATTAATTATGTGCTCTGGTTTAACTGTTAGTTGCATACCTGAACCAACCTTCACTTTGATATGTTCTTTTTCAATATCAATGATCTGCACTTTTAATGGTTTATTGCCCATCGTAACCTTAACAAAATCACCAATTTTTAAAACTCTATTTTTTTTAGGTGGAGTATAAGCTCTTTTAGGTTTCGATTTGTTTTGTTTTTTAAAGTGCTCTTTAGCTTTACTTTTGCTCTCTTTAAGCTGTTGTTGTGCATAATCCATCTGTTCTTGGGTAATGACTTCATTGAGATTACCATCTAAATCAACACGATGCGAGCCAACTTTTATACTATATAAGTAACGCCAATTATTGGTATAAACACGTAAGGCAACACGTAGTTTCGTTTTGCTTAATTCTTGGTTTCCATCAAGACGTGAAAGTATGTCCTGAAATATGCCGATTTTCAAGGGTTTTGCTTCGCCCTCAATAGTAAAACAATTAGGAAATTGTTGGGCTAAATATACAATAATTTCTTTACTATTTGTCAATTGAAACTGTTTTTCCATCTGTTCTGCCGTAATAATTAAACTGTTGGGTTGTGAATGAATTGCGTTATTGTTTACTTTGGGTTGTTCTTTAAAGGATTCTATCGTTTTTTCTTTACTTTCTATTAGTTGTTGCTTAGCAAGATTCATCTGTTCCTGAGTTATGATTTCATGGGGATTACCGTCTAAATCGATCCGATAAACCCCAATTTTTATACTTTCTAAATAATGCTGACTATTCATGTAGAAATCTAACGCATCATTGAGTTTAGCTAAGCTTAATTTAGGGTTTTCATTTAATCGGGAAATAATGTCGTAAACAATGCCCTTTTTAAAAGGTTTGACATTATTCCCAAACGCAAAAGAATCTGGAAATTGCTTAACTAAATAAGCAATAATTTCGTCATTTGTTGTTAATTGAAATTGTTTTCCCATTTACTTTTCCGTAATAACTAAATTTTATAAGCGCTAAAGTATATATCAGCTAAATTAATAACACTAATCTTCTTTATTTTGTTTATTGATGAAACTGATGAAATCTTTTATACCATTTCGCATTAGCCATGAAGAGACAATCGATTGCTCATCGGGTGTCAATTGTTCAAAAGCAGTCATCCAAAGTTGAAGAGGTTCAATGGGTGAAATTACATAGCTTGCACTCTCTTCCTCAATATATAATGCTTTTTTGACATCTGACGGTAAACTTCCAATATGATATTCGACAGCTTTACCTCGAACACCTGAACGTTTACGTGCAGTCCATTTTTCAGCTCTTGCTTTTCGATTAATACCTTGTATTGTTGTAGGCATCCCTGCAATGCTTGACAGCTCTTTAGATGAGAACCATTCTTTCATTTTAACCATCCTAATTTTAAATAACCAGAAAAAAATACAGAAATTAAAGAAATCTTGTTATACTAAATAAGAAACGAATTATTATCACAAATTAACTTGAATAATGAAATTACTCGTTTCAGTAATTTTAGAGCATAGCATAGATAAAATAAGTTATAAACTAAGAGGGAACAAAAAATGGAAATAAAATTCAGCGATTGGCATCACGCTGATATTATAGCTGCACTAAAAAAGAAAGGGACAACACTATCTGAATTATCCCGCCGATCGGGTTTTAGTTCGTCAACTCTTGGTAATGCGCTTGTTCGACCATGGACAAAAGGGGAATTTATCATTGCTAAAGCCCTTGATTTAGATCCGTCCGAAATTTGGCCTAGTCGTTATATTGATGCAAAAACAAATCAGCCAATTAAGCGTGTTGTTTATGAAAAGAAATTAAATTTTGAATCATCCGGTTTAAATCAAGAAATGATTGAAGAAATGATAGAAAAAATAAATAAAAATAATCAGGAAACTTAAGAAATATTTCAATGAAATATATAAAGATTAAGTTCATTTGTTTCTAAATTTTATGTATTGACTGATATTTTCAACAAAATTAAAGTATTAAACTATATTAATTTTAAGTGACTTCTTATTTTGTTTAAAAATAGTTTTTTAGTTTAATTAGTGAATGAATTAGGGAGTATATGATTACTCATTTTTTTATTGTGACTTCGCAAGTTGCATCATTATTTTTAATTTAGTAAAACTAGAGATAAAAAATAGTTTAATTGAGTTTAAAAACCATTCTTTTAAACAGATATTCTTATTAGTGATGCTAAAATCATGATGCTGTGCTAGACAAAATGATACTTTACGCTATACTAATCTGCGAAATTAACCAGACAATCGCTGCTTTGTTGTAGTCCTTGTAAAAGTGGAGACAAACAGAGGGGAGGAAAGTCCGGGCTCCATAGGGCAGAGTGCCAGGTAACGCCTGGGGAATTTTGGCGTGAGCTAAAATTTACGACTAGTGCAACAGAGAGTATACCGCCGATGGCTTATAGTTAAGATCAGGTAAGGGTGAAAGGGTGCGGTAAGAGCGCACCGCGCAACTGGTAACAGTTGTGGCACGGTAAACTCCACTCGGAGCAAGGTCAAATAGGGATTCATTGGCGCGGCCCGCGTTGAATCCGGGTAGACTGCTTGAGCTAATGCGTGAGTATTAGCCTAGAGGAATGATTGTCCACGACAGAACCCGGCTTATCGGTTAATTTCAATTTTCTTCTTTTTGATTCTCAATTTCAGCGACATGCACTTGTTTCTTTTTGTTTAACCAACGTTTTAACGCCAGCCAAATAGAGAAGATCAAACCTAAAAGCAATAACAATACAGGAATTAACATTAAAAGTGACATGATCTGCTTCTCATAGGTTTTAAAAATCGGCGACAAACCGAATAGATAACCTAAAGTCACAATCAAGAAAATCCATAATGTTGCACTAATCCAATTATAAATATGAAATTTTCTACTATGTAGATTGGATAATCCAGCCATCATCGGTAATAATGTTCGTACAAAAGCAATAAATCGACCGATAAACAACGCTTGTAATCCATATTTATGGAATAAAACTTCGGATTTACGGTGATATTTTTCAGGCAGGTGTTCCATCCAACCTTTTACAATTTTGGTATTACCAAGCCAAAGCCCTTGTAAATAACCTAACCAAGTTCCCAGGGCTGCTGCTGCAATTAAGATGACATTGATTAACCCGAAATGGAAAACATCAAGACTAATTAGCACACCAGTTAAAAAGAGCAAGCTGTCACCCGGTAAAAAAGCTGCCGGTAAGACGCCATTTTCTAACAATATGATGACAAATAACATACCATATAATGTCCATAAGACATTAGGGTTTGATAGTGTTGCAACATCCATATTAATAAAAGCTTGATAAAGAGTAATGATTGTTTCCATCTATTTTAAAATCCTATTCATCTAAGTTATTGGTGATTAATAGTACCACCTACAGTTAAATTATTCACTTTCAATGTTGGTTGCCCAACACCTACCGGTACACTCTGCCCTGCTTTACCACAAGCACCCACACCAGAATCTAATTCAAGATTATTCCCGACCATTGATATTTGTTGCATGGTTTCGATACCGGAACCAATTAATGTTGCCCCTTTTACCGGCGTCGTTATTTTGCCTTTTTCGATTAAATATGCTTCTGATGTGGAGAAAACAAATTTACCAGAGGTTATATCAACTTGACCGCCAGCAAAATTTGGTGCATATAAACCATAATCAACACTACTGATAATTTCATCGAACGTTGAATTGCCTGATAACATATAGGTATTCGTCATTCGAGGCATCGGAAGACAATCATAGCTTTCACGGCGTCCATTACCTGTAGATTGAGTATTCATCAATTTTGCATTGAGTTTATCAAACATATAGCCTTTTAAAATGCCATTTTCTATCAGTACTGTTTTTTGACTTGGCGTTCCTTCGTCATCAATAGAAAGTGAACCGCGTCGATTTTCCATTGTACCGTCATCCACTATAGTACAAAGTTCTGAAGTGACTTTTTCACCTATTTTTCCTGAAAATACAGAGCTATTTTTACGATTAAAGTCACCTTCTAAGCCATGCCCCACCGCTTCATGTAATAAGACACCTGGCCAACCTGCGCCAAGAACAACTGGCATTGTTCCTGCTGGTGCTGGTTTAGCAGATAGTGAAACTAATGCTTGGCGTACGGCTTCACGTGTGTAGCTATCGGCAATGCTTTCCCCTGTTTTAGGGTGAATAGTTAAAAAGTAGTCATAACCAAAACGACCACCACCACCACTACTACCACGTTCACGCTTGCCATCTTGCTCGACAAGAACAGAAACGGATAATCTGACTAATGGTCTGATATCGGCACAATAAGTCCCATCAGTAGCCGCAATAAGGATATCTTCATAACTGCCAGTCAAACTCGCCGAGACTTCTGTAACTCGTGAATCAAGCGCACGTGCTAACTGATCGACTTGCCTTAATAAGGCTATCTTTTGATCTTGATAAAAGCCATTAATTGGATTAATTGACGGATATTTTAAGCTATTTTCCAATGTTTTAAGGGGAGTAATTTTAATTGGCGTTTGTAAAGTTGTAATGGAATTTGCCGCCAAGACACTCTGCTCTAAGCGATTTAAAGCAAGTTGATCGGTATAGGCAAACCCTGTTTTTTCGCCAATGATAGCTCTAACCCCCACACCTTGATCACGATGATAAGAAGCATTTTTGATAATACCATCTTCGATTGCCCAACTTTCATAAAAGCCCGATAAAAAGTACAAATCGCCATAATCAATTTTTCTTGAACCTAACATATCCAATAAACGCATAATATCTGAATGATTTAGGTTATTTGGACAAAGTAGTCGTTCACTTACTTCAGTTACAATCATAGATTCCTTAATTAATATTTCAACTTTAATAATTTTTAAAGTTCACTTATTATCAATATATTGTTAATTTTTCATATCTCAAGGCTTTGAAGCTTTACATTAATACCACATCATATTGTTCTTGAATATAAAGCGGTTCAACTTTGACTTCAACACGTTTACCAACAAACACTTTCACTTCAGCTAAAGCATGTGATTCATCATTATTTAAAGCATTGGCAACCGCTGCAGACGCATAAACCAATAAGTATTCAGAACGATGTGCTTTATGAACACGGACAATTTCACGCAATATTTCATTGCATACGGTTTCTACGGATTTGACGATACCGCGACCTTTACAGGCTGGACACTCTTCACATAAAATGTGCCCCAAACTTTCACGAGTACGTTTACGCGTCATTTCTACTAAGCCTAAAGTCGAAAATGAATTTACGGTCGTTCTTGCTCTATCTTTGGCTAAAAAATCTTGTAGTGATTGGAGCACTCGTTCTCGATGGACATCTTCTTGCATATCGATAAAATCGATAATAATAATACCACCTAAATTACGTAATCGTAATTGACGCGCAATAGCAATAGTTGCTTCGATATTCGTATTAAAAATTGTCTCTTCAAGATTGCGATGCCCAACAAATGCGCCTGTATTAATATCAATTGTCGTCATGGCTTCGGTTTGATCGATAATTAAATAACCACCTGATTTTAATTTAACTTTACGATCCAGTGCTCGTTGAATTTCGTTTTCTGTATCATAGAGATCAAATATTGGCGCACTACCTCGATAGTGCGTTAGTTTATCAGTAACTTCAGGCATGAATTCTTGCGTAAATTCAACTAATAAATCATACGTTAATTTTGAATCAACCAAAATGCGCTCAATAGGATCGCCAACAAAATCACGTAATACACGCTGAGAAAGTTGTAATTCTCCGTAAACCAGATTTTTACTGATTGGCCTAGCCATACGCTCTTGTATTTTTGACCACAGTCGTTTTAGAAAATTAGCATCTTGTTCTAATTCATGCGCACTTGCACCTTCAGCTGCCGTACGAACAATAAAACCACCTTGATCGGTAACATACTGTTCAACAATTTTTTTAAGTCTATCTCGTTCTTCTTCACTTTCAATACGTTGAGAAGTCGCCACGTGAGCTGAGTTTGGACCGGGCATTAATACTAAATAACGAGAAGGCAATGTAATATCTGTAGTTAACCTTGCCCCTTTAGTTCCCAACGGATCTTTAACGACTTGTACCATCAAGTCTTGTCCTTGGCGAACAAGTTCAGAAATATCTTTAACTTGAAATTGCTCTTGCTCAGTATCCGATACACATTCCGTATGAGGCATAATGTCTGAAGCATGTAAAAAGGCTGCTTTTTCAAGACCAATATCAACAAATGCTGCTTGCATGCCAGGTAAAATGCGGATCACTTTACCTTTGTAGATATTTCCAACAATACCACGCCGAGATTCACGATCGACATGAATTTCTTGTAATACACCATCTTCAATATAAGCGACACGAGTTTCAGAAGGTGTTACGTTCATTAATAGTTCAACTGACATAAAGATTCCTGTTAAATAGATCGCTAATTAATTGATCGCAAAGCTCCGTCTCACTAGTCGTAAAAATAGGTAAATTACTATCCATAATACTCCGTCAACAAAACTTGATAGTAAATTTAATGGGGACATTGTTATAGTATGGTAAATACTGACCTGAAATAAAAACATCAATAAATTATAACAAATTGATATGCCAAAAATAATAAAGCATTGTTGCCATAATGCTAAATTACGTATCAACTGGTATTTAAAAATCAGTAAATAAGCAATAATAGAAAAAATAAATGCATGGATACCGATTATCGTACCGGAAAAGAGATCCATAATAATGCCTAGAATAAATGCTGTCCCTATACCAACACGATGCGGAAGCGCAATTAACCAATAAGCTAAAAAGAGCATTAGTACATGTGGCTTGTATATATTATAAGATGGCGTCCAAGGTATAATTTGTAAACATAAACCTAAAAATAACGTTATCCAAATAACCAGTATTCCTCTAGGGTTTTTCATGTTGTTCTCCTTGATCGCCCCATAATAGTAATAGATAACGTAGTCGTTTTAAATCAGCAGTCGGAGTAGCTGAAATAATGGGTGATGAATCACTGATATCAATTTTAACTGAACTTACTACCGCAACAGGATAACCTTCTGGAAATCGACCATCTAGCCCCGATGTGACAAGAACATCACCAACTTTAATATCAACATTATTCGGTAAAAAATCGAGTGTTAAATCATTATTACATCCATTACCGACAGCAACCATAGCAATATCATTTCTTTGCACTTGAACAGGTATGGCATGTTGAAAATCACAAACTAAAATAGCTCGACTCGTGTTTTGAGCTGTCTCATAAATCTGTCCAACAATACCTTTTTCATCAATCACAGGTTGCCCAACATATACACCTTCATGTTGCCCTTTATTGATAACGATCTGATAAGCGTAAGGATTAGTATCAGCTAATAAAACTTGAGCAGCCATTTTATGCTCTTCATGCCATAAAGGTGCTTTCAATAATTCCCGTAATCGATTATTTTCGTGTCTTAAATGTGCAAGTAGTAGCAGATCAGCTTTTTTATTTAATAATTCTTCAGATAATCTTTCGTTTTCATTGACTAATTCTTCTCTGGATTTCGACATTTCATAGAGTGAATCATACGATGCTGCCGGTGAATTAGAAATGTAATAAAGTGGCGAAATAATAGTATCAAGATAATATCGAATTTCTTTAAATGGACGATAATTAACATCAAAAACTATTAAAATTAAAGCAAGTGCCATAGAAATAAATAGTTGCACACTAAGCGGTGAACGATTAGAAAAAAGTAATTTCATTGTTCAATACTTACCTGTTATATACTTAAGCGCTATTGATACAAAGATGTGACTCCGTCGACAATGTCGACGGATAAGAAAGTATGATATTGAATAATTTACCACTTTATTGCACTAAATGAAATGGTAACTAAGACAAATCTTAATCTTCACTGAAAAGATCACCACCATGCATGTCAACCATATCCAGTGCTTTTCCTCCGCCTCGTGCTACACAAGTAAGCGGATCTTCAGCGACAACAACATGGATACCCGTTTCAGCGGCTAACAATTTATCGATATTACGTAATAACGCACCACCACCTGTTAATACCATACCATGTTCAGAAATATCAGAAGCAAGCTCTGGCGGACACTGCTCTAAAGCGACCTTGACAGCACTCACGATACCACTTAATGGTTCTTGTAACGCTTCTAAAATCTCATTCGAGTTCAACGTAAAGCTACGAGGAACACCTTCTGCTAAATTTCGACCACGAACTTCAATCTCAAGAACTTCATCACCCGGATAAGCGCTACCAATGAAATGTTTAATTTTTTCGGCTGTTGCTTCTCCAATGAGAGCACCATAATTACGACGAACATAGTTGATAATAGCTTCATCAAATCGGTCACCACCTATTCGAGCAGAAGCAGAATAAACCACACCATTAAGGGAAATCACCGCAACTTCTGTTGTTCCGCCGCCGATATCAACAACCATCGATCCCGTTGGTGACGAGACGGGTAAGTCTGCACCGATAGCGGCTGCCATTGGTTCTTCAATTAAATAAACTTCACGGGCACCTGCCCCTAATGCCGATTCCCGAATAGCACGACGTTCAACCTGTGTTGCCCCAACAGGCACACAAACAAGAACACGCGGGCTAGGTCTTAAAAAACTATGGCTGTGCACTTGGCGAATAAAATACTGTAACATTTTTTCTGTGACAGAAAAGTCAGCGATAACACCATCTTTCATTGGTCTAATAGCTGCAATATTACCTGGAGTACGCCCTAACATCTGTTTCGCAGCCTGTCCGACAGCAGCAACACTTTTCGGTGTTCCAGAACGATCTTGTCGAATGGCAACAACGGAAGGTTCGTTTAATACGATCCCTTGCCCTTTTACATAAATAAGTGTATTGGCTGTACCTAAATCAATAGATAAATCATTTGAAAACAAGCCGCGAACTTTTTTGAACATAATAAAAACTTTTCCTAGAATTAATCTTGTTTAAGTATATTTAGAGTTTGAAGCAAGCTAATTATAAAATATAATTTTCTTGTAAAATCGGTCAAAATAATATCTTATTTAGTCTGTCAATTCCATAGCAAGCCTCAATAATAATTGAGTTATAATATTGTATCGCAATTATAAAATAATACCTAGAAAATAGTATAGCAATAGATTGTAAAGGAGATATATAATGACAAATTATATTTTACAGTGTATCCTGCGGCGTTAATGTTGAGTTACTGCCTTATTATCACGTTAAAAGATTTCTTTTAAGATATTAAGGATGCATTAATTAATTGTTACTTATATCAAATAAACACGGTGTAATTCATGGATATACGCAAAATTAAAAAATTAATTGAGTTAGTTGAAGAGTCAGGTATTTCAGAACTTGAAATCTCTGAAGGTGAAGAATCAGTACGTATTAGCCGTTCAGTGGCAACAACAAGCTATTCTGCGCCTGTACAAAATATTCAAATTCCTCAAGCTGCTCCTGTTGTAGTAACATCAGCTTCTTCTAATGGAGAAGTGGCTAATGAAGTCGAGCCTGTTGCTGTTTCTGGAACAACAATAAAATCCCCAATGGTTGGTACTTTTTATCGTACACCTAGCCCTGAATCAAAAGCGTTTGTTGAAGTTGGGCAAACAGTGAATGTGGGCGATGTACTTTGCATTGTCGAAGCGATGAAAATGATGAATCAAATTGAATCAGAAAAAGCTGGGACTATTAAAGCTATTTTAGTTGAAAATGGTCAACCCGTTGAATTTGATCAACCATTATTCATTATTGAATAATCAGAATTTATTAATTAATTTTTACGATTAAGAGATTGAATATGCTTGATAAAATTCTTATTGCTAATCGCGGTGAAATTGCGCTACGTATATTACGTGCATGTAAAGAACTTGGCATTAAAACTGTTGCTGTTCATTCTTTGGCAGATAAAGATTTAAAACATGTCTTACTTGCAGATGAAACTGTCTGTATCGGTCCTGCAGCGTCTGCCAAAAGCTATCTTAATATACCGGCATTAATTTCAGCGGCCGAAGTTACCGGTGCAGCTGCGATTCATCCTGGATATGGATTCTTATCAGAAAATGCTGATTTTGCAGAG
The DNA here is from genome assembly GCF_026536645.1 of Gilliamella sp. B3801. Classification (NCBI taxonomy): domain Bacteria; kingdom Pseudomonadati; phylum Pseudomonadota; class Gammaproteobacteria; order Orbales; family Orbaceae; genus Gilliamella; species Gilliamella sp. B3801. The sequence goes on along the minus strand of NZ_JAFNNR010000003.1, from coordinate 130,260 downwards.
CAAGTTGAACGTTCTGGTTTTATTTTTGTCGGTCCAAAACCAGACACGATTCGTTTAATGGGTGATAAAGTATCTGCGATTGAAGCCATGAAAAAAGCAGGTGTGCCTTGTGTACCTGGTTCTGATGGTCCATTGAGCAATAATATTGATACAAATAAACAGATAGCCAAAAAAATAGGTTATCCCGTCATTATTAAAGCCTCAGGTGGCGGTGGTGGTCGTGGTATGCGTATTGTTCGTGATGAAAAAGATCTAGAACAATCCATTAAAATGACCAAATTAGAAGCCAAAACTGCCTTCAATAATGATATGGTTTATATGGAAAAATTCCTTGAAAATCCACGTCATATTGAAATACAAGTGCTTTCTGATGGTCAAGGTAATGCAGTTTATTTAGGTGAGCGCGATTGTTCAATGCAAAGACGTCACCAAAAAGTGGTAGAAGAAGCTCCTGCTGTTGGTATTACGCCTAAAATGCGTAAATTTATCGGGGAACGTTGCGTTAATGCTTGTATTGAGATTGGTTATCGTGGCGCAGGTACATTTGAGTTTTTATTTGAAGATGGCGAGTTTTACTTCATTGAAATGAACACGCGTATTCAAGTAGAACATCCTGTAACTGAAATGATAACTGGCGTTGATTTGATTCGAGAACAAATCTTAATTGCCGCTGGCAAACCACTTTCAATCAAACAGAGTGATATTCATATTAAAGGTCACGCGATTGAGTGTAGAATTAACGCAGAAGATCCAAAAACATTTATGCCATCACCGGGTAAAATTACTCGTTTTCATGCGCCGGGTGGGTTTGGTATTCGTTGGGAATCTCATATCTACGCTGGTTATACCGTACCACCATATTATGATTCAATGATTGGTAAATTAATTGCCTATGGTGAAACTCGTGAAGTGGCGATCGCTCGTATGAAAAATGCGTTAGCTGAACTCGTTATCGATGGTATCAAAACCAATATTGATCTTCACATTGAAATTATGAATGATAAAAACTTCCAAAAAGGTGGAACAAATATCCATTACTTAGAGAAAAAACTAGGTATTTATGAGTAGTCCATTAATGTCTAATCTCGACAATAATATTGTTATTTTAGCGTGTTAATTGCTTGATTTGTCAAATCATTAACATAAAACTTAACGGTTCTACTTATCCGCCGACTTATGTCGGCGGTGTTATTTTTACTGCTTAACTTCTTAATCCTTTACCACTTTCAATCAAACGCCACACAGCGATATATAAAATCACCACAAACAAGATAAGCATTGAAAAAGTGATCCATAGCGAAACATCTGTGGTACCAAGAAAACCATAACGAAAACCATTAATCATATAGACAATAGGATTTAATTTAGATACCCATTGCCAAAATGTTGGCAGTAACGTGATTGAATAAAATACCCCCCCAAGATAAGTTAACGGCGTTAACACAAATGTTGGCACAATACTAATATCATCAAATGTTTTAGCATAAACTGCATTTAACAGTCCAGCTAACGAGAATAGTATTGAAGTTAATAGTAGTGTGAAAATAACGAATACCCAAGAATGAACTTCATAAGTCACAAAAAAAAGGGATACCATTGTCACTAAAGCGCCAGTTAAAATACCTCGAATAACGCCACCACCAACAAATCCCCAAATTAAGATATGTGTTGGAACAGGTGCAACTAAAAGTTCTTCGATATTACGTTGAAATTTAGCACTAAAAAATGATGAACAAACATTTGTATAAGAGTTGGTAATTACCGACATCATAATTAATCCCGGTACAATAAATGCCATATAACTATGACCACCCATATTGCCAACTCGTGACCCAATTAAATTGCCAAAGATAATAAAGTAAAGCGACATAGTTATAACAGGAGGAATTAAGGTTTGAATCCAAATTCTTAAAAATCGTATCACCTCTTTACGCCAGATACTTTTTAGGGCTATCCAGTATAAGTTATTCATTATCGGCTCCTTTTGTTTGAGTATCATTACGGACTAAATCAACAAATAACTCTTCAAGTCGATTGGTTTTATTGCGCATACTGATAACTTTGATTTGTTGTTGATTAAGTTGCTCAAACAATTGATTTAATCCATGCTGTTTATCGACTTTAACTTCCAACACGCCTGGCTCTACATTGGTAAATGCATAATCGTTTAAAACTATAGGCTGACTGGTTGGTAAATAATCGATAATAATCGTTTCAGATTGACTATTCGCCAGTAAATCACGCATAGAGGAATTAGCAATGAGTTCACCATGTTGAATAATACCAATATGCCGACATAACATTTCTGCTTCTTCTAAATAATGTGTGGTCAAAATAATCGTAATACCCTGACGATTGATTTCTCTTAAAAAATCCCACATAGAACGTCGTAATTCAATATCAACCCCTGCCGTTGGTTCATCAAGAATTAATAATTTAGGTTCATGAACTAATGCTCTTGCTATCATGAGTCGTCTTTTCATGCCACCTGATAACATACCTGCTCGGCTATTACGCTTATCCCAAAGATCTAAAATACGTAAATATTTTTCAGCACGTTCAAGTGCTAATTTACGGGGTAATCCGTAATATCCACCTTGGTTTGCAACAATTTGCAGTACTTCTTCAAACTGATTGAAATTAAATTCTTGAGGCACTAACCCTAACTGCCTTTTGGCGTTGACAATATCTTTATCTAAATCAAATCCAAAAATTTTAACTTGACCCGATGTTTTGGTAACCAAAGAACTTATGATTCCAATCGTAGTGGATTTTCCAGCACCATTAGGCCCAAGCAGTGCATAAAAATCACCAGCTTGTACAGTTAAATTAATACCTTTTAATGCTTCTACACCATTTTTATAAATTTTTTTGAGTTCAATTAACTCAAGTGCAGGAATAGATGACATGGATGTATCCTAATTGAATATTTTATAATTAAATTGCTATAAAATCCTATTTGATGTGAATTAATATTGACAATATAATTATTCATTGTAAAGCGCTTTTTAGCATTATTTGAATTGATTATATGGCACCCCATTAACAAAACATAAAAAAGATTAATGTTTGTTAAAATCAACTCACAAACGCTTAAACTAAGTTAAGTTAAAATAAATCATTAAGTAAGGAAAGAATATTATGATTAAGATTGGGTTGGTTTCGGTATCAGACCGTGCATTTAATGGTGTATATGAAGATGAAGGAATTCCATCTTTAATTACCTGGTTAACAAAAACATTAAAAACCCCGTTTGAAACCCTACCGCGTATTATCCCTGATGAACAACCGTTAATTGAACAAACCTTATGCGATTTGGTGGATAAATTACATTGTGATTTAATACTGACAACTGGCGGAACAGGGCCAGCTTTAAGAGACGTCACACCCGATGCAACAATAGCGATAGCCGATCGTATTTTACCTGGCTTTGGTGAACAAATGCGTCAAATTGGTTTGCATTTTGTGCCCACTGCAATTCTATCCAGACAAATCGGTGCAATACGAAACAAATGTTTAATTCTGAATCTACCTGGCAGACCTAAATCTATTCAAGAAACATTAGAAGGTGTGAAAGATAATGCTGGAAATGTGATTGTAAATGGTATTTTTGCCAGTGTGCCTTACTGTATTGAGCTATTAGAAGGACCATACATCGAAACACATGAACATGTTGTTAAAGCTTTTCGACCGAATAAACCTGTAAAATAGAAACTTTAGTTTTATGCAACTTTGATGCATAATTATCTAATAAAATAAACTGCTTTTATTTCTCCATTCGATAAAAGTTTTTGTGCAATAAAAGATAACTTCTGACTTCTATATTGTTATATCTGATTGATTTTAAACTTTTAAGCAATGTTTATAAATAAAATTGAATGTCAAAACAGTAAAACATTTAATCCAAAGGAACACTATGAAACAAGATGATTTCACTCGCGTATTTAAAGAGATGCTAAGTCAAGAAAAATTTAGTTCACAAGTTGAAATTGTTCAAGCTCTTCAAGAGCAAGGTTTTGACAATATTAATCAATCTAAAGTATCAAGAATGTTAACTAAATTTGGTGCCGTGAGAACACGAAATGCCAAATCGGAGATGGTTTATTGTTTACCCGCTGAAATCAGTGTTCCAACGACAAGTAGCCCATTAAAAAATTTGGTTTTAGACATTGATTATAATAGTTCAATGGTCGTCATTCGAACTAGCCCAGGCGCTGCGCAACTTATCGCAAGATTACTTGATTCAATCGGAAAATCAGAAGGTATTTTAGGTTCCATTGCTGGCGATGATACAATTTTCAGTACACCAACGAAAGGATGTACGGTGAAAAAATTATATCAAATTATTCTTGAGCTATTTGAACAGGAATTATAAAAACTGATCAGTTAACTTTTCTGTTATTATTTGAATTTTTAATATTTAACCTATTGACACAATTAACAGAATCGTTAATTCTATACACACTGATTTTGTAATTTAAATCACAAGAACGAAGAGGCGCATTACTCAGGTAGATTATTTTAGGGGCTGGAACCGTTAATAAATGATTGAGGGGATGTAATGCCGAGATTTAATTGATAATCCAGAACTCAGTTAGATCGACTGCAAGGGCTGAATCCCTTGGGTTGTCACCCTAACAGGTGGAGCGCTTCAGGGTTTTACTCATTTTCCTTAACGGTAAATAAGTCATGACCTCGCTCTAACTCTGTTAAAAATAATAATTTTTAATATGAGGAATTCATGGAAACATCATTTGTAATTGCTAAATTTGGTGGTACCAGTGTTGCCGATTACCAATCTATGGTAAACAGTGCAAATATCGTTGTCACCAATCCGAATGTCAAAGTTGTGGTATTATCTGCCTCTGCAGGTATTACAAATTTATTAGTAGCTTTAGCTGAAGGGCGAGATGCTGAAGTAAGAGCACAACACATTGCGAAAATTCAATCTATTCAATATAGTATTTTAGAACAACTTCCTCAAAATCCTACATTACGTGCTGAGATAGATCAGATAATTGCTAATATTGCCTCTTTATCAGAAGCCGCTAGTCTCGCTACATCATCCGCCCTAACCGACGAACTTGTCAGTCATGGCGAAATTATGTCTTCTAAACTTTTTGTAGAAATATTGAAAGAAAAACAGAAAAATGTGTTATGGTTCGATGTGCGTAAAGTCATGCGGACGGATAATAAGTTTGGTAAAGCCACACCAATAATTGAAGATATTAAACAACTCTGTTGTGCACATTTAAAATCATTGTATGCCAATAACATTATTGTTACACAAGGATTTATTGGTTCTGAAAGCACCGGTAAAACCACTACCTTAGGTCGAGGTGGTAGCGATTATACTGCCGCTTTGCTTGGTGAAGCATTAAATGCAACACAAATCGATATTTGGACAGATGTTGCAGGTATCTATACTACCGATCCTCGAATTGCGCCATCCGCTAAACGCATTGACGAAATTTCTTTTGCTGAAGCGGCTGAAATGGCAACATTTGGCGCTAAAGTGTTACATCCTGCAACACTGGTGCCAGCTGTTCGAAGCAATATCCCAGTATTTGTCGGGTCGAGTAAAACGCCACAAGCAGGCGGAACAATTGTTTATAATACCAACAGTATCAAATCCGATCTGCCATCATTTAGAGCATTAGCATTGCGCCGCAAACAAACCTTACTTACGTTAACTAGTTTAAATATGTTACATGCTCAAGGCTTTTTAGCGAATGTGTTTACTATACTGGCTAAACATAATATTTCGGTTGATTTAGTCACAACGTCAGAAGTCAGCATTGCATTAACCATTGATACGACAGGAACCAACACCAATGGCACCAGTTTATTAACTAAAGCACTATTTGATGAGCTTTCCACACTTTGCCATGTCGATGTTGAAGAAGATTTAGCTCTAATTGCCATTATTGGTAATAAACTGACATCAACCAAAGGTATAGCCAAAGAAGTATTTGGTGTCTTAGATGATTTTATCATTCGACTTTGCTGTTACGGTGCTAGCACGCATAACCTTTGTTTATTATCAAGAAGTAATGATGCGGAAGACATCATTAAAATTCTCCACAAAACAATTTTTGAATAATACTCTCTATGAGGAAGATAATCTCTTCCTCTTTATCTGTTAAGTTCAAGCTAAATTCCATACTAAGCTAAAAAATAAATTGTAAAGCTTAATAAAATATCTAAACATTTAATAAAAAAAATTATAGAATATAGCTAAATTATTTTATGCCGTACGTTCATAAAACTGTTCTCTATTTATCAATTGTCATCAATCTTCATCTAGTTTTGTTATTAGTAATTTATACGTTTAAAAAGTGTATTACTTTTTTTAATTCAATTTACTACATCTGTAAACTAACATTAAATACAACAAAATAAGGGTAAATTATCATGGGTATTATAAGTTGGATTATTCTAGGATTAATTGCCGGTTGGATTGCTAAATTTTTCATGCCTCTAGGCAGTGTTGGGGTGGTGAAAACCATTCTACTCGGTATCGCGGGAGCCTTGGTAGGAGGATATATAAGTACTTTCTTCGGCTGGGGAAGCGTCACTGGATTCAATTTCCCAAGTTTGTTTATCTCAGTATTAGGGGCGATTTTATTAATCTATCTTTATCGTCTTTTCAGATAAAAAATTCGTTTCAAATCAAAATTGGCGGATTTCTTCCGCCAATTAATTAATGCAATTATCAAAATAATTCTTATCGATAATTCAATGAATTTTATTTTTTGGTTTAGCATCAGTTATCATACTCACCGCTTTTAAACCTACGCCTGTAGCATCAAAAAACCGAATGGCATAAATTAGATTCCTTTCATTTTCGTTGTAAAGATGTGAATAAGTAATTTCGTCGTATGGCGATTTTTGTTATATTAATCTCCAAAATCACTTATTAATAAATAGTAAACTAGAATGCTTAAAATATTCAATACATTATCTCGAGAAAAAGAAGTATTTCAATCCATTACCCCCAATAAAGTCGGGCTTTATGTCTGTGGTGTGACGATTTACGATCTTTGTCATATTGGTCATGGGCGCACTTTTGTCGCATTTGATGTTGTTTCTCGTTATCTACGTTTTTTAGGTTATGACTTAACTTATGTCCGTAACATTACCGATATTGATGATAAAATCATTAAAAGAGCCCTTGAAAATGGCGAAACCTGTGAACAATTGACCGAACGTATGTTACAAGAGATGTATGCTGATTTTGATGCATTGAATATTAAACGTCCTGACGTTGAACCTCGTGCAACTCAACATATGCAACAAATTATTGAATTGGTTGAAGAGTTAATAAAAAAAGACCATGCTTATATTGCTGATAATGGCGATGTAATGTTTTCCGTCGATAGTGATCCTAATTATGGTATTTTATCTCGTCAAAATTTAGAACAATTACAAGCGGGTGCCCGTGTTGATGTTGTTGATGTAAAACGCAATCCAATGGACTTTGTGTTATGGAAAATGTCTAAACCAAACGAACCAAGTTGGGATTCACCATGGGGTAAAGGTCGTCCTGGTTGGCATATTGAATGTTCAGCAATGAATAGCTACCAATTGGGTAATCATTTTGATATTCATGGTGGTGGGTCTGATTTGATGTTCCCACACCACGAAAATGAAATTGCTCAATCAACTTGTGCTCATGATGGACAATATGTAAATTATTGGATGCATTCGGGTATGGTAATGATTGACCAAGAAAAAATGTCAAAATCACTAAATAACTTTTTCACGATTCGTGATGTATTAAAGCATTATGATGCAGAAACAGTTCGCTATTTCTTATTGTCAGGTCACTATCGCAGTCAACTCAACTATAGTGAAGAAAATCTAAAACAAGCCAGAATGGCACTAGAGCGTTTATATACAGCTTTACGGGATACCGATCCTAATCATCCTCATACCACACCAGACAGTGATTATTACCGTCAATTCTGTCAAGCAATGAATGATGACTTTAATACACCTGAAGCCTATTCCACACTATTTGATCTCGCGCGTGAAATTAATAAAGCAAAAGCGGAAAATGATATGGCGCATGCCAATGAATTGGCAGCCGAATTACGCTATTTATCTGCTGTTCTAGGTTTATTAGAACAAGATCCAGTCAAATTTTTACAAGGCGAATCACAAGACGATGTTGATAGCACCTTAATTGATGCTTTGATTCAACAACGTAATGAAGCCCGCGCCAGTAAAAATTGGGCGTTAGCCGATGAAGCCCGAGATAAACTAAATGCTATGAATATCGTGCTTGAAGATGGTGCGAATGGCACGACTTGGCGCAAAAAAAGTTGATGATATAAGTTAAAACACCCATTTAAAAATGGGTGTTGATAATCATCTATCTTAATTTTTTATCCACTGACGTTAAAATACCCCGTAAAATATTTAACTCTTGTTGTTCAATCCGTGCGCGAGTAAATAACCGACGTAAGCGCCCCATAATTTGACCGGGGTGATTAGCATTAATAAATTCAGTTTTCAACAAAGTTTGTTCTAAATGCTGATAGAAACGTTCGATGTCTTCATCTTTGGGAAACTCAATACTATTTATATCAGCCTCTTGTTCAGTTAAAACAGAATCAATATTTAACATCGACATTCGTATTTCATAACAAAGCACTTGTACTGACATCGCCAAATTCAATGAGCTATAAGCTGGATTTGCAGGAATCCCAACATGATAATGGCACTTTTGCAACTCCTCATTAGTTAATCCCACTCGTTCACGACCAAAAACCAAAGCAACATTTGCATCATTATTAGATGCTTCTTGAATAATTTTATCGCCACACTCTTTTGGTGTTAAATTCGGCCACTGTAAGCTGCGAGGACGAGCACTAGTCCCGATCACTAACCGACAATCTGCAATCGCCTCATCCAAAGATGAAAAAATTTGGGCTTGTTTTATAATATCACTCGCTCCAGCTGCTAAAGAAATAGATTGAGAATCTGGTTTTATTACTGGGTTAACCAAACAAAGATGCGTTAATCCCATTGTTTTCATTGCTCTAGCGGCTGAACCCATATTACCAGTATGCGAAGTTTCAACTAAAACAATCTTCACGTTATCTAAATAATTCACAATATCCTCATTAAAAAGTATCGAGTTCCTATTAGAACCAAATAGTTAACAGTATATAGGAAAAAGATGGCAAAATGCAGATTTGAAATCTGATTGATTAAAATCAGCAGAAATTATTTTGAATGTTAATCACAAAATTTACAGAATAAATAAATAACTGATTGACGAAACTGCAATAATTTGCCAATGTAGAGGTAGAAATCCCCCATTGAGTTAGCTCAATTTGTTAGCGAATTTTTTAGTAAACTTTTTAGTAAACATAGTGGAGGTCAATCATGACGTTAAGTATTACCAGTAAACAAATGGACATTACTCCTGCAATTCGTCGTTATCTTGAAGATAAGTTTTCGAAACTAGATAAATGGAGAGCACTGTTAATCAACCCTCACTTTATATTATCGAAGGAACCTGATGGATTTATTATTGATGCCACCATTGCAACCAAAGGCACACCGTTAGTTGCTTCAGCTAAACACATTGATATGTATGCAGCAATTAATGATCTTATTGGAAAACTCGAAAAACAACTCAATAAGATTCAGCATAAAGGGGAATCTCGCCGAGCCTTTGATAGCATCAAAGGATCCGTACTGGAAGAGCAAGTTTAGAAAATAGATGATCACAAATAAATTAAAAGGCACTTTGATAGTGCCTTTATTTTTTAGCTTGTTATAATATTACACATCTATTTTTTACTTAATTAAGCCAAATGACTGTTAATCCTTTACTACCCTTGCGAGATAAAATTAATGAAATTGATGCGAAATTATTAGAACTTGTAGCTAAACGTCGCCAAATTTCAACACAAGTCATTCAAACAAAAATTGAAGCCAACATTCCTTTGCGTGATTTAGAACGTGAACGCTCATTAATCAATTCACTTATTCATCAAGGAAAAGACTATCATCTTGATGATATTTTAATAAAACGTCTATATCAGGTTATTATTGAAGATTCCGTTCTACTACAACAAAAGATCTTACAAGAAAAACTTAATCACAACACCATAGCGACGGCAAAAGTTGCTTTTTTAGGGCCCAAAGGCTCTTACTCCCACTCTGCTGCGCGACGTTATGCGAGTGCTCACTTTGAAGAAATGACGGAATCTAGTTGTTCAACCTTTAAAGATGTTTTTGAGCAAGTCGAAAAAGGAGTGGTGGATTTTGGTATTTTACCTATCGAAAATTCAAGCTCTGGTTCGATTAATGAAGTTTATGATCTTTTACAAAAAACCAATTTACATATCATTGGTGAACTTTCATTACCTATAGATCACTGCGTACTTGCTATTGCTGATGCCAAACTGGAGCAAATTGACACTATTTATAGTCATCCACAACCATTTCAACAATGCAGTAACTTTTTAGAAAAATCACCTCATTGGAAAATTGTCTATTGCGACAGTACCTCGTCAGCTATGGAGATGGTAGCAAGCCTCAATAAGCCAAATGTTGCAGCAATGGGTAACAAAGATGGCGGTGAATTATATGGACTACAAGTACTTGAACATGATTTTGCTAATCAAAAAGAAAATATCACTCGCTTTATTGTGTTAGCTCGACATCCTGTTGACGTTTCAAATCAGATACCTGCTAAAACAACTATCCTAATGAAAACAGGTCAACAAGCTGGGGCTTTAGTTGATGCATTACTAGTATTGCGCAATCACAACATTGTCATGACAAAGCTGGAGTCTCGACCAATCCATGGTACGCCATGGGAAGAGATGTTTTATATCGATCTACAAGGTAATCTAAATTCTCATGAAATGCAAACTGCGCTCAAGGAACTCTCAGCTATTACCTTATACACCAAAGTGCTTGGCTGTTATACAAGTGATTCCATTTCTTCTCTCATGTAATATATTATTAACACTATGCAAAAATTTTCAAATGCCGTGCTCAAGTGGTATGAACAGTACGGCAGAAAAACGTTACCATGGCAAATTGAAAAAAGTTCTTACCATGTTTGGTTGTCTGAAGTGATGCTCCAACAAACTCAAGTTGTAACTGTCATCCCCTACTTCAATCGTTTTATTGAGCATTTTCCGAAGATAACCGATTTAGCACACGCCCCGATTGATGATGTGTTACATTTGTGGACTGGATTGGGTTACTATGCTCGAGCCCGTAATTTACATAAAGCGGCGAAAATGGTTACTGACAAGTTTAAAGGTCACTTCCCTACTTTATTTGATGATGTCGTTGCCTTACCCGGTGTTGGGCGGTCAACTGCTGGCGCAATTTTGTCGCTATCTCAAAACCAACATTACCCTATTTTAGATGGTAATGTAAAACGGGTTTTAACACGCTTTTTTGCTGTTGAAGGTTGGACTGGCAATAAAAGCATTGAAAACAGACTTTGGCAATTGAGCGAACAGGTCACACCAAAGCATGATGTAGCAAAATTTAATCAAGCGATGATGGATATAGGTGCAATGGTTTGCACTCGCACTAAACCTAAATGTAACTTATGCCCACTACAAAGTGATTGTATCGCTCATCAAACAAACAGTTGGCAACAATATCCTACCAAAAAACCGAAAACAACAACTCCTGAAAAATCGGCTTATTTTTTGATGCTAGAATACAACCAGAGTATATGGCTTGAAAAACGACCGCCATCGGGTATCTGGGGCGGTTTATATTGCCCACCACAATTTGCTACAAAGCAAGCATTAATCAATTGGCTAAACGATTGTGGAATTCAAACAACTCCACCACAACAATTGATTTCTTTTCGCCATACTTTTAGCCATTTTCATTTAGATATCATACCGATTCATTGCATCATGGTTAACAACACGAAATGTTTAGATGAAAGTAATGGCTATTGGTATAACTTAACAACAGAAAATGCGAAAATTGGCTTAGCAACACCCATTTACAATTTATTGAAGCAATTGAATTCATGATTGATTAAATGAGCTTAAAATTGATCGGTTGGTTAACTATCGGTTAAATTAGAGATATTATAGCTTAATTATTCTTCACAAAAAGTTGAGAATCTATTGTTCACCAATAATTTAAGGAATTCTATATGGCTAAAATATCTTATTTAAATACGCCTTTTACGATTAAAAGATTATCATTAAAAAATCGTATTGTTATGCCTCCAATGTGTCAATATCAAGCTAAAGATGGTTTACCAAATGATTGGCATTTTATTCATTATGTTTCAAGAGCTGTTGGGGGCGTTGGTTTAATTATTGTTGAAATGACGAATGTTGCACCAAATGGACGAATCTCGCCAAATTGTCTAGGCTTATGGAATGATGAACAACGTGATCAGTTTAAACGCATTGTTGATGCCGTTCACGCCCAAAATGGCAAAATAGCCATTCAAATTGCCCATGCAGGGCGTAAAGCGTTGGGAGCTGATGATGTGGTATCTTGCTCTCCCCTTCTTTATGACGGCGTTAACGAAGCCAATAAACAGTGGCAATATCAAATGCCAAGAGAATTATCAAAAAATGAAATCGCTGACATTATTCAAAAATTTAAAGAATCAACCCGTCGGGCCGTTGAAGCTGGTTTCGATGCAATTGAAATCCATGGCGCACATGGTTACTTAATACATCAATTCAGTTCACCTAAAACCAATTTACGAACCGATGAATATGGTCAAGATAAGTTACTCTTTGGAGAACAAGTTATTAAAGCCGCTAAATCGGTTATGCCACCTGACATGCCGTTAATTATTCGGTTTTCAGCGCAAGAATATGGTAAAGATGGATATAGTGTTGATTATGGATGCAAAATAGCTAAACGTTTTGCCGATGCGGGCGCTGACGTTTTAGATGTGAGTGGTGGCGGTGACGGACAACTTGATCCAGCTCACACCCCTGATTTTCATGCCGGTTATCAAGTTTACTTGGCTAGCGCTATCAGACAATCGATAGATTTGCCAATAATAGCTGTTGGTATGCTTGAGGATCATTACTTAGCCGATTACGTTTTAAGCCGAGGTGATGCAGATTTGATAGCTGTTGGTCGAGGCTTATTAAATGATCCATATTGGCCTTTACGTATTCCTTCATCGCCATTTGTTCCGGCATCTTATCAAATCGCCTTTAAATAACTTAAGCTAAAATTTTACTTCCTGTAGCACACGCTACAGGATAATAAACATCAGCAAATTTATATCTTCATGGCATATTTAATTAACTGTTTTTTTAATGGAGAACAATAATCAATAGTATTCATGCCTACCGTTCTTAGTGCCTTCTTAAATAAGTTATCCCCATTAAACATATCTTGAATAGTTTGCATTGCCGCTAACATTACCATCGTATCTTTACGACGCGTAAACTGAAATGATTTTAGATTACTGACCAAGCCAATATCCTGATTCTCATCGATTAATTTTTTTATTGTCGACACTAACAAGGCCGAATCTTGAAAACCTAAGTTGACGCCTTGCCCAGCTAAAGGATGAATTGTGTGCGCTGCATCGCCAACTAAAACTAAACGATGTTTAACAAACTGCTTGGCAAAGCGTGCTTTTAATGGAAAAATCATTCTTGGGTTAATTAACTGACAGTGGCCTACTTTATCACCTGTTAATTGAAATAATTGATGAGAAAAGTCGGTTTCAGATAACAAAGCTAAATTAGCTGCATTATCAGGTTTAGTTGACCATACTAAACAACTTTTATTAGGATGATAAAGGGGAAGAAAGGCAACAATACCATTGGGATAAAAAATTTGTTTTGCACAAGCATGATGAGGATATTCGGTTTCAACGGTTGTAATAAGTGCGTGATGAATATAATTACGTTCTAAAACCGAAATATTTTCATGCTGACGAATCCATGAATTTGCACCATCTGCACCAATAATAAGTTTCGCTGGTAAAGTAACCTGATCTGCCAAGGTCAAAAAAGCACTATTATCATCGAATACACTATCTATCACTGCTTGACTATAAATCGTTATGTTGTTACTAGCTAAAGCATAGTGATATAAATAATGAGACATAACGTGATTTTCAATGATATAACCTAAATTTTGATAACCATAATCCTTAGCCTGTGCTGATAAATGAGCCTGACCATTCTTTTCCCACACATCAATTTCGGTAAACTCTTGCACACGACCACTTAAGCAAAGTGCATCCCATACACCAATTTGAGCAAAATAGCGCTGGCTAGCACCATTTAGCGCTGAAGCTCTGACCCCAATCTTATGCTTTGGCAAACTTTCATGTAGGTGAATATTTTTATCAATAATGGCAATTTTCAAATCATAATGACTTAAAGCACAAGCCGTTGCCAAACCTACTAAGCCACCCCCAACAATGGCGACATCAAATTGAATACTCATAGTTCAATTATTTATTATCTAATTTAGGATCATTCTTAGATTCAATATCTTCACTCATCTCCTTTTTAAACCCTTTCAGCGCCGAACCTAAATCAGATCCTAAGTTTCGTAGTTTTTTAGTACCAAATAACAAGACGACAACAGCAAGAAAGACTAAAAGATGTGGGATACTAAATGACATAATAAAATCCTCTTTATTAAATTTTATTAATTCGTCTAACAATAGAATTGTAAACAAATGGTATATATGTTTATACATTATACCTTTTAAGGGATGATTTCATAAGAAGTTTAAGCAAAAAAAAAAGACCTGCATATAAATATGCAGGCCAACATGAAATATAAGGAATATAAGGAAAGAAAACAATGAAAAATCCTTACACTGCTTATTATCCATTTTTTTTCGTTTCAGTCAACGTTTTTATTTGTTTTTTTATTTATTTTAAATTTTAAAAGAAAAAGGTCAAAAACAAGAATTAAATCTTTTAAAATCAATAAATAAATAAATTTAACGTAAGTAACTCATGAAAATAAATTAATTTGACATATATCAAATATAAAATAAAAAACATTTAAAAAGCAGACAAAAATCTTTTTTTCTCGTGGAAATAAACAAAATTCCAACAGAAAAACAAAAATAAAATATTTTTTTAAAAACACTATATTTTGATTTTTTAATACGCAAATTGATATAATTAACTTGCTATAAAACGAACAATTCAGACAAAATTACAAAAAATTACTTTTTTATATTAGCTTTTCATTTAATGTTGTATGTAAAACTTATAAAATATCTACTATAATTTGAAAAACGGATGTAATAGGAGAAACAAATCAGAAATGAATATGATTAAAAATAAAAATGTAAAAACATTTAAAGAAAGATTACATAGCTCAATGCAAGGTTTATCTGTCTCCGCCTTCGCTAAAAAATGTGATATGTCTGAAACAGTGATCAGAGATTATTTATCAGGAAAAACTTATCCATCTTTGACACGTCTGGAAGTGATTGCTGAAAAATGCAATGTTTCATATAACTGGCTGGCAACAGGCTATAAATTAGAAGTTTTAGATCCTAAAGAAGATGAAGCAGATGTCTACAACGAGAATATATACCGTATTCCCGTCTATAAAAAACAGTTACCAACCAAAGAAGAAGCGCAATCACAACGATATATTCGAGAAACACCTCCTGTCATGAACTATCCCGTTGTTGAAGGTTGGGCTTCTCATCGAGGATTAGATATCAAAAAATTAATCATTTATTGGGCTAAAGGGGATCTCATGTCGCCTGAAATCAACAATAATAATGGTTTAATTATTAATACTGAAATCGTTGAAATTATTGATGGAGCAATCTATTTAGTTGAATATGAAGATATTACCTTTTTACGTAAAGTTCGATTAACGCAAAATGGATGGGTTTTAATTTGTAACAATAACCAATTCCCTACCATTGAAGTCTCTAAAGAAAATTTTGATAAGTACCATTTTGTGGGTCGAGTTGTACAAATTATTAAAGATATTTTTTAGTCAAAAAATAGGCAAATATCGTTATTCAAGATATAATTGAAAAGCAAGAAAGAATAAAAAATGAACTCTTTCTTGCTTTAGTTTTTAATATTTTTAGAATCTGCAATAATAGTTAGTAAAATGTTGTTAAATTTCATAACTATCCATCAGTTTTAGGATATCTAACTCTATTCATTCTACTCGCAATGTTAATATCAACGATTCAATTTAATGAAAAATAGCAAATAATTAGGTCAATTATGTATCGATTTTTTGAAAAATTGGTGTCACCTTATCCTAAAAGTGAACCGCAACCAGCAGCTAAAAATTTTCTAGGTTTTATATGGCAATCAACCCAAGGCACTCGAATATTCATGCTGCTTTTAATTATATTTAGTGCACTCAGTGGCGCATTTGAAGCTTTTCTATTCGCTGCCCTTGGCAAAGTGGTGGATTGGCTTGCGATTGTCGAACCTAATGAGCTTTGGCAAAAAGAAAAAACATCGCTATTAATCTTAACCTTAATCATTTTATCCAGCACTTTGATTATTGGATTACAAACAATCATCAAGCATCAATGTTTAGCGGGAAATTTTCCAATGCGAATGCGTTGGAATTTACATCGACTAGTGCTTAATCAAAGTATGCGTTTTTTTCAAGATGAGTTTGCCGGAAGAATATCGGCAAAAGTTATGCAAACTGCATTAGCCGTTAGAGATACCTGCTTTCTTGTTGCTGATATCTTAATATTTGTGTTGATTTCGTTTATAACTATGGCTGCGGTAATCGGTCAATTAGCCCCTTGGCTATTGCTGCCATTCTTTGGGTGGTGTGTCCTTTATGGCTTAGCCATGTACTATTTTATTCCTCGCTTAAGTAAAGTTGCAAGTATGCAAGCAGATGCTCGTTCTACCATGACTGGACGTGTAACGGATGCTTATACAAACATTATGACGGTTAAACTGTTTTCTCATGCCGGTAATGAAGCAAAGTATGCCCAAGAGTCTATGGATGAGTTTTTGATTACTGTCAATAAACAAATGCGACTAGTCAGCAGTTTTGAAATCGTGAATCATTTACTATCTATTCTACTTATTTTATCAACGACTGGTGTTGCCTTGCTGTTATGGACAAATCAATTAGTTGGAATCGGTGCTATTGCAACAACCACAGCATTAGCGCTTCGTTTAAACGGTTTATCACATTGGATTATGTGGGAGCTTGCAGCTTTATTTGAAAATATTGGGGTTGTGAAAGATGGTATGAATACATTTTCAACTGCAACAACCATTGTTGATAAACCCAATGCCAAAAATCTAAATGTGACTGATGGAAAAATCGAATTTAAAAATATTTATTTCACTTACGATGAAAAGATTCGAAATTCGGTAATTAACGATCTCAATTTAACTATTAAGCCCGGTCAAAAAATAGGGTTAGTTGGACGTTCTGGCGCCGGAAAATCCACATTAATTAATCTGTTATTACGTTTTTATGACTTACAACAAGGTAAAATTCTTATTGACGGACAAGACATTACCGAGATTAATCAAGAAAGCTTACGGGCGCAAATTGGTATGGTTACACAAGACACGTCCTTGTTACATCGAACTGTTCGGGAAAATTTACTTTATGGTAATAATCAAGCTACTGAACAAGAGATGATAGATGCGGCTAAAAAAGCCCATGCAGATAAATTTATTCAAACATTAATCGATGCTAATGGCAGAACCGGTTATGATGCTCATGTTGGTGAACGAGGTATAAAACTATCGGGTGGTCAAAGGCAACGCATTGCCATTGCTAGGGTGATCTTAAAAAATGCACCAATATTATTACTTGATGAAGCAACCAGTGCATTAGATTCAGAAATTGAACAAGCTATTCAAGAAAGTTTATATGCACTAATGGAAGGCAAAACTGTTATCGCTATAGCTCATCGTTTATCAACTATTGCCGCAATGGATAAACTGGTTGTTTTGGATGAAGGAAAAATTATCGAACAAGGTACACATCAAGAATTACTGAATAAAAATGGTTTATACGCTCAACTTTGGAAACATCAAAGCGGTGGTTTTTTACCAGATAGTCTATAAGTGCGTTTAACGGTTTGGCACCTTTGTCTAGGTGCCAATATCATTTTTTATTCACCAATCACAAATTTTTTATAAAATTCAGATTCGAAACGCATTATTGCACTATTTTTAGGCTCATCCCTTCTTTCAGGATGATACCCCGAAAGTAACTGAACAAAAGCGATAATTTTTCCATCTGACTTCTCAATAAATCCAGCTAAATTATAGCTGCCTTGTATATATCCCGTTTTTGCTCGTATGGTTTCTATAAAAGGCGGTTGATTAAAGCTTTTGCGATATTGTAATGTTCCATCCTTCCCTGCAACAGGAAGTTTTTCAATAATTTTGAGATCGCGATCATGAGCTGAAATATATTGCAGAATTTCCATCATTTTGTCTGCACTGACCAGATTCAATCTAGACAAACCTGAACCGTCAACAATCACCAAATTTTCGAGATCAATACCAGCTTTTTTAAGTAAAATTTGTTTAACCGCATCCCCACTATTTCGCCATGTACCTTGAATTTTAAAGTAATGAGCCCCAATTGTTCTAAAGATAGCATCAGCGTACAGATTGTTCGATTTTTTCAACATTACGGTTAACAATTCTGATAGCGGTGCAGACTGGCTTGAAACTAATAATGAAAGTTTGCTATTTATTGGCTCATTACGTGCTGAAATCGCACCATTAAACGAAATTTTCTGTTGTTTTAACTCATTTTTCAAAACACTTGAAAAATAATCCACCCCATTAAGTACAGCAAATTTTAATGCTATTTTATCTGAACCTGACGCAATACATCCGGATAATTGATAGCGATTTTTGTCAGTATAACTGGCATCAAGCTCACAGTATTTATCATTCAAATCTTTACTGTTTTTAGCTATAGTTTTAACATTACCTGTCACCGTGACAGGAATATTTGAGGAAACAGAAATAGAGGCTTTAGCACCGACCTTACCCGGTTTGATTGTCACATAAAAACAATTATCATCGATAATTGCAGCTGACGGCGGTGCATTGTAACAAGCGGTTAAATTATTCCAAGACCAACCTTCTGCTTTATCGTGACTGGTAAATATAGAAGTATCTAAAATGACTTTTCCTGTTATTTTTTCAACCCCTTTCCCACGTAAACTTGCCAGCATATTTTTTAACTGACCACGCGTAAAAGTTGGATCACCACTCAGTTGAATAATCAAATCACCATTTAATTGTTTATTGGCAATTGAACCATTAGTTAACATTTTAGTTTCAAATCTAAAATCCGCTCCTAATTCAAGTTCTGCTGCAAGTGCAGTGATCACTTTTTGGGTACTGGCTGGCTGTTTAAATTGATCGCTTTTATATTTAGCTAATGTTCTTGGTTTGTCATCAACAGATTGAACTAAAATTGATATATCACTACCTTTGGGTAACGAAGATACATAAGACTCAACTGACTGAGCTTGCAATATAGCGGAAAAAAAAGAAATAATAAAAAAACTTACTACTTTGAAATTTTTCATCAAAATCAGCTCAAAATTATTTTAATTAATGGGAAGGGATATTGAAAACAAATATATCTTTTTTTGTTATTGCTATCAATATATACTCAACTACTTTTATATATATGTTCTGTAAAAATAGTTAAATTTTGTTATTAAAAGATCATGACATAACTACATATTAGGCGATAAATTATGATTCACAACTCATTAGGCTTTCCAATTGAAACGGTCATCGTTTTTATTGTATTAGCATTAACAGCTATTGTTATTGATTTATATGCACATCATAACGATAAACCCATAAATTTAAAAAATGCTGTATTATGGTCACTATTTTGGATTGCTGTAGCTTTAGGATTTACTCTTTATCTATATATTCATCATGGTAGTGCAATAGCGAGCTTATTTATCACTGGTTATGTACTTGAAAAGGCTCTCTCTGTTGATAATTTATTTGTGATTATGGCTATCTTTTCATGGTTTTCTGTACCTGAAAATTATCGTCATCGCTTGCTTTATTGGGGAGTAATAGGCGCCATCATATTCCGTGCTATTTTTGTTATCATTGGGACGGGTTTATTAGCTTTAGGGCCTTGGATGGAACTCGTTTTTTCCGTTATTGTTGCTTTTACCGGTTTGATGATGTTAAAAAATCAAGGTGAAAATGAAGAAATAAAAGATTATTCAAACCATTTCGCTTATCGAATAGCAAAACGTATTTTTCCCGCTTATCCTAAAATTGTCGGGCATCATTTTTTATTAACCTCTAAACAGTTAGATCAAGAACTTGCAAAACCGGAAAACAGTAACTTAATTGGCAAATTACCTAAAAGAGCTTTATACGCAACCCCGCTTTTTTTATGTATTACTGTAATTGAACTTAGCGATGTGATGTTTGCCTTTGATTCTGTTCCTGCTGTCATCGCGGTTAGCCAAGAACCACTCATCGTTTATAGTGCCATGATTTTTGCAATTTTAGGTCTTAGAACCATGTATTTTGTTTTAGAAGCCATGAAACAATACTTAGTTCACTTAGGAAAAGCGGTTATTTGTTTACTGTTTTTTATAGCAATCAAATTAGCATTAAATGCAAGTAACCATTTATTTGGGCATGGTATTGATATTAGTCCTATAACAAGCCTTTATATCGTATTAGGCATTTTAGCTATCGGTATTATTGCCAGTATCATTTGGCCTGAAAAAGATCACTACAAAGCCGATTAATCTTCAGACAATGAGTAGGAATTCATCCTACTCATTATAGTAATAATTATTGACGTTTTAGCGAACGTATAAAATAGCTTATCCCTAAAATTACAAACCAAATTGGTGTTGCAATCAATGCTTGACGAGTATCTTTTTCAAAAGTAAGTAAGACAATAACAAATATAAAAAACATCAAGCTAACCAAGCACATCAAATTACCACCTGGCATCTTAAATTGAGATTGTTCGTGCAAATTCACTTTTTTACGTCGATAAGCCATATACGATATCAAAATCATCGACCAAATAAACATAAATAATATGGCGGAAATCGTCGTTACTATGGTGAAAGCTTCCATCACATTAGGAACTAAATAAATCAGAACTACACCACCGAATAAACAAGTACATGAAAAGAGCAAACCATTGGCAGGAACTGAACGACGTGATAATTTACCAAAAGGCTCTGGTGCATCTTGTTTTTTAGCCAAACCAAATAACATTCGGCTGGTAGAATAGATACCGCTATTAGCCGACGAAGCAGCCGATGTTAATACCACAAAATTAATAATGCTTGCTGCCGCTGGTAAACCAATTAGGGTGAATAACTCAACAAATGGACTCTTATTTGGTGAAATAAATGACCATGGTGTCACACTCATAATGATAATTAATGCAAACACGTAAAAGAAGATAATACGTGCAGGCACAGAATTAATGGCTCGAGGTAAATTTTTATTCGGATCGACTGTTTCAGCGGCGGTAGTACCAACCAGTTCAATTCCCACAAAAGCAAAAATAGCTATCTGAAAACCGGCAAAGAATCCCATAAAACCATGAGGAAAAAATCCGCCATAATCCCAAAGATTCGAAAATGCAGCTGTGGTATTCGTTTGATCTGAGTGGTATGCTGTGAAAATTAATCCTAATCCAATACCAATCAAAGCTAAAATCGCAATAATTTTAATCATTGAAAACCAAAATTCGGTTTCGCCAAACATTTTTACTGTTAATAAATTAAGTGTTAACAGTAAAACGACGGTTAATAACATCGGGATCCAAGATTGCAAATCAGGAAACCAATGCTGTGCATAACCGGCAATAGCAACCACATCAGCAATACCTGTTACCACCCAACAAAACCAATAAGTCCAACCAGTAAAAAACCCTGCCCAAGGGCCGAGTAGATCATTGGCAAAATCACTAAACGATTTATATTTCAAGTTGGAAAGCAAGATTTCACCCATTGCTCGCATAACAAAAAATAAGATAAAACCAATAATCATGTAAACAAAGATGATCGACGGTCCAGCAAGGCTAATTGTTTTTCCTGATCCCATAAATAAGCCTGTACCAATTGCACCACTGATTGCAATTAACTGAATATGCCGATTAGAAAGGTTTCGTTTTAGGTCATTGTTTGAGGATGTATTGCTCATCACTATTATTACCTTTTATTCCGTAATTTTCGATTTTTTAAGGAATATAGGACTATAAATTCAATATTGCTAAATCGCAAGCTGATTTTTTATGAAAACTTTTTATTGTCCGTTAATAATTATGAGTAGTTTCTTATAATATAATTGTGTAGCATATTCAATACTGTTTATTATTGATAATAACTAATTAGATGAAAAAAAAACTCAATCATTATCTTTTCATTGTTTTTATTGCCTTTTTTACACTTTCGCTGTTAACCAGCTGTCAAGATAACCCCATTAAACAGGGTCAACAATACTCGGACGGGCGATTACCCTTATCACTTAATATCAGCTATCCAAATTTAGATACCCCTGTAAACATAACAGACTACATTATGCAGGTGGAACAAATAAAAACCGCATCGCCCGCATTATACAAACAAAATGAACATATTTATAAAGCTGTTGATGATTGGATTAATGGCTTGCTTGCTTCTAATGAATTTCACAAAGTAGGATTAAATAGTTATGAAATGGCAGGTCAAGATGGATTTGGAAACGTGCACTTAACTGGTTATTATACCCCAATTATTAAAGCCAGACATAAACCTACTAAAGAATTTAAATATCCTATTTATAAAATGCCGGTTAACTACAAAGGTCAATTACCAAGTCGACAACAGATTTATAAAGGCGCTTTAGCTGGCAAAGGACTTGAAATTGCTTATAGTAATTCATTAATTGAAAACTTCATTATGGAAGTACAAGGTAGTGCCTATATCGATTTTGAAGACGGTGAACCTTTGGTCTTTTTCAGCTATGGCGGTAAAAATGGACATGGCTATTCCAGCATTGGAAGAATTTTAATTGAACAAGGTGAAATTGAAAAAGAAAAGATATCGTTACAAGCCATTAGAGATTGGGCAACAACTAAAACTGAAAAACAGCTCAAAGCCTTGCTAACCGAAAACCGTTCCTTTGTCTTTTTTAAGCCCCAATACAATGCTGATGTCAAAGGAGCAGCAACTGTACCTTTGGTTGCTAATGCATCGGTAGCATCAGATAAGTTACTTGTCCCTCTTGGTTCGGTGGTGTTAATGGATTTACCATTACTCGATGAGGATGGTCAATATAGTGGTAGACGAGAAACTCGTCTAATGGTTGCGCTCGATGTTGGAGGCGCCATAAAAGGCCATCATTTTGACCTTTATCTTGGCGTTGGAAATGACGCAGGTAAACTTGCTGGATACTACAATCATTATGGTCGGGCATGGGTAATTAAACCTTAATTTACGAACATCGACGGCATAACAAGAAACTGTTAAAATAGCAGGATAGAGGCTCAATTAAGGATAACTCATGAGATTATGCGATCGAGATATTGAAGCATATTTACAAAACGGTAAATTAAAAATAACACCTCAACCAGCACCAAGTTCAATAAATGGCGCAACAGTTGATGTCAGGTTAGGTAATCAATTTCGGACTTTCCGAGAACATACAACTCCCTATATCGATTTAAGTGGACCCAAAGAAGAAGTTTCCGCAGTATTAGAACGTGTAATGAGTGATGAAATAGTACTATCTGAAGGTCATGTTTTTTACCTTCATCCAGGAGAACTTGCATTAGCCGTTACACTTGAATCTGTGACGATTCCTGATGATTTAGTTGGCTGGCTTGATGGACGTTCTTCATTAGCCAGACTTGGTCTTATGGTGCATGTAACTGCACACCGTATTGATCCAGGTTGGCAAGGACAAATTGTCTTAGAGTTTTTCAATTCTGGAAAAATCCCATTAGCACTTAGACCTGGGATGACTATCGGAGCCCTAAGTTTTGAGACTTTAACAGGGCGAGCGGCGAGACCTTACAATCGTCGACAAGATGCAAAATATAAAGACCAACATGGCGCTGTAGCCAGTCGTATTGATAAAGACTAAATCAGCATATAACCTTACTATAGGAACACTAATATGATAAAAAAAATATTGGTTACTCTTTTTATTTTAATTCTGATTATAGCTATTGGGATCATTTCACTGATTGTTTTTGTCGATCCTAATAATTTCCGAGGATTTATTTCTGATAAAGTAAGAGATAAAACAGGTTATGAATTAACTATTGAGGGTGATTTACGTTGGCATATTTGGCCACAAGTCAGTATATTAACCGATTCGGTAAAACTGAATGATACCGGTGGACAAAAACCTATTTTGACCGCAGACAATACGCGACTAGATGTTGAACTGCTACCACTTTTTTCGAAAAAGTTGGTAGTAAAAAATGTTTTTGTTAAGTCGGCTGTCATCAATATTACCGATGATAGCAAAGGTGAAATGGCACATAAAAAAAACGCCAACAATATACCTCATAAACCTGATGAAGATAAGCAAAAGAATGAAGAGCAAAGCAAATCAAGTTGGCAATTCACATTGAACAAATTTGAAGTTGCAGATAGCACTTTAGTACTACAACAAAAAGATACGCTAATCAATTTTAGGAACATTAACTTAACGGTTGAACAAAAAGCGGATAAAAATCTCAATGTTGATTTCAAAGGAAATGTTGATAAAAATCAACAGGATTTATTTTATGTTGCAAATGCCAATATTGATTTAAGTCAATACCCTGAACAGGCGATAATCGATCTGAAAAATTTTGATTATACGTTAACAGGTATCGGCATCCCTAGTGGCGAAATAAAAGGTAATTTGAAAACTATTTTACATTATCAAAAAAATCCGCAAAGCGTGAACACGCAAGATCTTCTATTATCAGTTAATGGTAATACATTTACAGGCAACGTTAGTCTCAATTTAGCTAATAAGCCTTATTTAGCGTTAGATCTCAATGCTGATAAATTAAATTTAGATCCGTTTATTACAGCCAAAGAGAAGCCTAGCGATAATGAAAGTAGCCCATCACAGCAAACGACACCTGTTGTATCGACAGTTCAAAAAACTAATAATGAACTTGATTTCCTAAATAGTTTCAATGCGAAAGCTAAGTTAAATATTAGGCAAATCATTGCTAATCAAATAACACTTGATAATGTTCATGCTGATATCAGTAATAATGATGGTATTGCAACGTTTAATAACCTGAATTTTGATTTTGCCAAAGGGCATATTACGGCAAATGGTTATGCCAGCGGCAAACAAAAGAATGCATTAATTAAACTGAGCAGTAAAATCAGTAATATCGATTTAAATGAATTCTTTAATCAAATCAATACACCAAATGATTTAGTAGGCGTATTTAATGCAAACGGAGAATTAGAAGTAAGCACCATTTCCACGGCTAACTTGTTATCCAGTTTACGAGGAAACGTTGCTATCAACATAGCTAATGCTAGATTGGATAATATTAATATTCAAAATATCATTCAAAATGCGGCAGCGAAGTATAGTAAAGATGTGCTGACAACCGAAAATCAACAAAAATTCACCGAGTTTCATCAAATTTCTGCTAATGGTAATATAAATAATGGTAATTTGGATGTCACGACATTAACCGCTAATTCAGAAACATTAGATATTATAAATGGTTCGGGAAGAGTAGGACTAGTTCAAAAAGACCTCGATATCAATTTAAATGTCAAAATGCTAGGTGGTTGGAATGGAAAAAGTGAAACCATTGCCAAATTACAACAATTAACGATTCCACTACGAATTTATGGTGAATTTACAAAACTTCATTATCAAATTGATATTAGCCAAGTCTTTAAAGATGTTCTTAATGATAAACTACAACAAGGATTAGATAAACTTCGAGAAAAACTCGAAAATCGAAATTCAAAAGATGATTCTAAATCAAAATCGAAGCAAAAAGCGGCCGATATCTTAGGTCAGTTATTTAAAAAATAGTGCTTGATCTGCACGTTAAATTGATTGTTGTGACGATCAATGATGTTAATAAAAAAGGTGAGATTAACTCACCTTTTTTTATTCGATAAAGAACATTTATTTATAGAATAAATTTACTTAAATCTTCATCAGCAACCAGTTTATCTAAGTGATCGCCTACATATTTAGCATCAATAGTAATAGTTTGACCACCTAACTCACTTGCATCAAACGAAACTTCTTCCATTAATCGTTCTAACACAGTATGCAAACGACGAGCGCCTATATTTTCATTTTGTTCATTCACCTGCCAAGCAGATTCAGCTATTTTACGGATACCATCAGGCGTAAATTCGATATTGACACCTTCTGTTGCCATTAATGCTTTGTATTGTACTGTAAGCGAGGCATTTGGCTCAGTTAAAATTCGCTCAAAATCTTCAGTTGTTAACGCCTGTAATTCAACCCTTATAGGTAAACGCCCTTGAAGTTCAGGGATTAAATCAGATGGATTAGCTGTTTGGAAAGCCCCCGAAGCAATAAATAAAATATGGTCGGTTTTTACTGCACCATGTTTAGTAGAAACAGTACATCCTTCAACAAGTGGTAATAGATCACGCTGTACACCTTCACGTGAAACATCAGGACCTGACGAATTACCTCGTTTACAGACTTTATCAATTTCATCAATAAATACGATCCCATTTTGTTCCACCGCTTCGATAGCTTCATGTTTAAGATCGTCAGGGTTAACCAATTTAGCAGCTTCTTCTTCAATCAACTGTTTAAATGCATCTTTAATTTTCATCTTACGTGGTTTGGTTTTTTGTCCACCTAGATTTTGAAACATTGATTGTAATTGATTAGTCATCTCTTCCATACCCGGAGGAGCCATAATTTCGACACCAATATTAACGCCAGCAACTTCAATCTCTATCTCTTTCTCGTCAAGCGTACCTTCACGTAATTTTTTTCGAAATGCTTGTCTTGCTGTAGAATCATTATTGTTTTCAACTTGTCCCCAGCCATCTTTAGCCGGTGGGACAAGTACATCTAAAATCCGTTCTTCAGCTAGTTCTTCAGCACGATTACGATTTCTTTCCATCGCTTCTTGTCGAATCATTTTTACCGCTGAATCCGTCAAATCACGAATAATGGAATCGACTTCCTTACCAACGTAACCTACTTCAGTAAATTTCGTCGCTTCAACTTTGATAAAAGGTGCATGAGCTAATTTCGCTAAGCGCCTTGCAATTTCTGTTTTACCAACACCAGTTGGACCAATCATTAATATATTTTTTGGGGTGACTTCGTGACGGAGTGCTTCATCTAGTTGCATACGACGCCAACGATTACGTAACGCTATTGCAACGGAACGTTTAGCTTTATCTTGTCCAATAATATGTTGGTTTAGTTCGCTTACAATTTCGCGAGGAGTCATTTCAGACATAATATAATTCTCTTAAATCAGTTAAATTAATAATTAAGTTCTTCAATCGTTTGGAAATTATTGGTATACACACAAATATCGCCGGCAATCGATAATGATTTTTGTACAATATCATGTGCAGATAAAGAAGTATTATCCAGCAAAGCTCTTGCCGCAGCTTGAGCATAAGGTCCACCAGAACCAATTGCAATTAAATCATCTTCTGGTTGAATTACATCCCCTGTACCAGTAATAATTAGTGAAGCACTTTCATCAGCAACAGCAAGTAAAGCTTCTAATTTGCGTAACATTCTGTCTGTTCGCCAATCTTTAGCTAGTTCAACAGCGGCCTTCGTCAAATGACCTTGATGCATTTCTAATTTACGCTCAAATAATTCAAAAAGTGTAAAAGCATCAGCAGTACCACCAGCAAAACCTGCAATCACTTTGTTATTATAAAGACGACGAACTTTACGTGCATTTCCTTTCATAATAATACGTTCGCCTAGTGTGACTTGACCGTCTCCACCGATTACAACTTGCCCTTCTCGACGGACACTGACAATTGTTGTCATATTCTGCTCCTTCTCTTACATAAATATCTTAATTTGGAATGAATAGGTTATATATTGGGATGATAAATTGGTTTTCAACATCTTTTATACAAAGATGTTGTCAATTTATTGAATGAATGGATAATCGAGATTCACATCACATTGTAAAATCAATTGAAAATCCATATTTACTATGGTTCAAAGTTGATTATCATCTTTTTAACTTCAGGATAAAGTATTTGAGAAGGTTCCGGAATTACGGCTAACAATGTAGCAGCAACGGCTTCACGGCATAATGCATCATCGCCGCTCAACACTTTATGGTCCAACAATAGACCATCCGGTGCGATTTGAATTTGTAATTGGCAACGCTGTCCTACATAAAGTCGATTTGGATTAATAAATTTATTACTTATAGCGGTTTTAACTAAAAATTTATATTTATCTAATTCGCCGTTAGAAACACCCTTTCTTGTTGCTGGTGCGCTTGATCCACCTGTCGTAAGTTCACCTAATAGATCATTAACAGCTTTATCATTTGCTGCCTTTTGTTGCGCAGCTCGTTTAGCAGCTTCTTTTTTTTCGCGTGCCGCTTTTTCTTCAGCAGCTTTTTTTTCTGCTTCTTGCTTTTCTCGTGCTGCTTTTTCTGCAGCAGCTCTTTTTTCTGCTTCTAACTTTTCTCGTGCTGCTTTTTCTTCAGCTGCTCGCTTTTCAGCTTCTTGCTTTTCTCGTGCTGCTTTTTCTTCGGCGGCTCGCTTTTCAGCTTCTTGCTTTTCTCGTGCTGCTTTTTCCTCAGCGGCTCGCTTTTCAGCCTCTAGCTTTTCTTGTGCTGCTTTTTTCTCAGCTTCAAGCTGTTCTTGTTTAAGTTTTTCAGCAAGTTTTAAACGCTCTTTTTCTAAATCCTTTAAATACTGTTGCTGTTCCAGTTGCTTTTGCTGCAACAACTGATTCTGTTTTGTAATTTGCTCATCAACCTGTTGCCTTAATTGCTGTTGATTTTTTTGACTTTGTGATTGCCTTTTATATTGTTCAGATATAATAGATGGATCAACCATAATTGCATCAATCGATTGACCATTGACCGTACCGTAATTATCACTATCATCTTGTATAGCTTTATAACATAAAAAAATTATCAATAGCACATGAAACAGGATTGATAAAATTATGGCTAAACTGAATTTTGAATTTGATTTTTTAGACATTGCTGACATTTTAATGTGTTTTATTCTAGTTTACATTGGTTGTGTCATTAAACCAACAGATTTAACACCTGCAGATTGTAATAAGTTTAAAGCTTTTATAATTTCTTCATAAGGTACATTTTTAGCTCCACCGACTAAAAAAACCGCCTTTTCATTCAATGCTAATAACTGCTTAACTTCAGCAATGATCTGTTCTTGCTGTAAGCTTTCTTGTGGCACACCATCGATTCTGAGTGTATAAACCCCGACATCTGCCACTTCTAATATTATGGTTTTATTTTCAGAAGCTGAAACCGTCTTAGATTCGGTTGATTCAGGCAGATCGACTTCAACGCTTTGGCTAATAATGGGGGCTGTTGCCATAAAAATAAGTACCAATACTAACAGTACATCAAGCAATGGTACAATGTTAATCTCTGATTTAGTTGAAAAACGTGAACTTCTACGCATAGTTTATTTCCTGACAGCCACAGCTTGACGCTGTAAAATAGCTGAAAATTCATCAATAAAGTTGAGATAACTTTGCTCAATACGGCTGACTTTCAACGATAAACGATTAAATGCCATAACCGCTGGAATTGCAGCAAATAAACCAATTGCTGTTGCAATTAAAGCTTCAGCTATACCTGGCGCAACAAGTTTTAATGTCGCTTGTTTAGCTGCGCCAAGAGAAATGAAAGCATGCATGATTCCCCAAACGGTCCCAAATAACCCAATATAAGGACTAATAGAACCTACCGTACCTAAGAAAGGAATATGCTGTTCAAGATTATCAAGTTCTCGATTCATAGCAAGGCGCATAGAACGAGATGCACCGTCTAAAGCTGCCTCTGGCATATTTGGATTGATTTGATATAAACGGGTAAATTCTTTAAAACCTGAATAAAAAATATGTTCTGTACCTGTAATTTCATCTTTGTTGGATTTTGCTTTCTCAAATAAAACATTCAACTCGTCAGCTGCCCAAAAACGATTATCAAATTGTTCAATTTGCTTTTTGGCTTGCCTTAAAACCTTAGTTCTCTGAAAAATAATCGCCCATGACATAATTGAAAACATCAATAATAACAACATAACACATTGCACTAAAAGACCTGCTTGTAAGAACAGATTAACAATATTCAGATTTTCCACTTATATAAACTCCAAAACTAGTGACTTTGGAAGCCCACATGGCTTCATTTTAGTGATATCAACACAAGCAATAATAACATCAGCACTGCTAATCACTTGATTGTTCTCATTAATAATAGTTTGCTTAAAAATTATAGATGCCTTGCGAATTTGATCAACTTTACTATTAATAGTTAACAGGTCATCCAAACGAGCGGGGAAGTGATAGCTAATATCTATCTTTTTAACAACAAAAGCAATACTTTCTTGTAATAGCTTATGTTGACTGATTCCAAGTTGTCTTAGCAATTCTGTTCTCGCTCGCTCATAAAAAGCAAGATACCTGGCATGATATACGACACCACCAGCATCAGTATCTTCATAATAAACTCTGGCACTCCAATTAAATTCTTTCATATTTGTATTTACATATTTTAAAAGCAATATGTTTTATTATATCTAAATCTTAAATATGCTGCACTATGATATAGAATTACTCAAATGAAAACAATTATCATTTGTAACATATTAATGATTTAAATTATCGATGAATGAAAAAGGTGACGATTGTCACCTTTAAAAATATAGAGATGCTTATTAATTGTTATTTTTGGGTTCTTTTTCGCTGTTTGTTTGTTCAACCCAAAGTCCTGTAACAACGGCAAGCATACAAGCTGCAATAAGACCGATAAACCATAAAAAGTAATACATAATTATACCTTAATAAAGTGAATGTTTGTTATTTTCGATATGATTTTTATCAAGTCGTCCGAACATTTTAATATATGACCAAGTAGTATAGAAAAGGATAATGGGTAAAAATATCACTACTACAAAGAACATAATATTAAGTGTTAACTGGCTTGATGTTGAATCCCACATTGTTAAACTCGCATTAGGCATAATGCTTGATGGTATAATGAATGGGAACGTTGCTATGCCATAAGTTAATAACACACACGCAATAGTTAACGTTGATAAAATAAATGATAAAGCATTTTTATTTAACCCAGAACAAACAATGTTGAGTAAAGGTAAAACAACACCGAGTACAGGAACAATCCATAAAATTGGATAATTCATATAATTTCTAAGCCATGTTGATTCGGTGGATACCACTTTATTTAATGGCTGTGACGTGACACTATGATCTATCGTGCTGACCACTTCATAACCATGCATACCAAACATGACCCAAATACCCGCTAAAATAAATGTAATGACTAAAATTAAGCAAGATATTTGAGTTGCTTTTCGGGCTCTTAAATATAATTCACCAGAGGTCTTCATTTGCAACCAAGTGCCGCCATGAGCAACAAACAACATCAAACTCACCACACCGGTTAATAAAGCAAACGGATTAAGCAAACCAAAGAAGTTTCCATCATAGAAGACACGATAAGAATTATCAAATCTAAATGGAACGCCTTCTAATAAATTACCAAAAGCCACCCCAAAAACAAGAGCAGGAACAAAGCTACCAATAAAGATTGCAATATCCCATAAACCACGCCATTTTGAATTTTCAAGTTTACTGCGATAATCAAAGCCTATTGGTCTAAAAAATAATGCACATAGAACCAAAATCATTGCGATGTAAAAGCCCGAAAACGACACAGCATAAGCAAATGGCCATGCAGCAAAAATCCCAGCTCCAGCCGTAATTAGCCAAACCTGATTACCATCCCAATGAGGCGCAATAGCATTTATCATAATTCGGCGTTCAGTATCTGTTTTACCTATGAAAGGGAGTAAAATACCAACCCCCATATCAAAACCATCAGTGATAACAAAACCAATCAAGATAACACTAATTAGCAACCACCAAATAGCTCGTAGAATTTCGTAATCAATCATTGTGTTTACTCCCTTTGTCCTATTCTGTAGTTGGTTGCGTTTTTTCGTAATGATATTTGCCTGTCCCCAAAGAACTTGGTCCAAGACGTGCAAATTTAAACATTAAGAACATTTCAGCAACTAAGAACAGAGTATAAAGTCCACAAATTAGTATCATAGTAAATAATACTTCACCTGGAGTTAACGACGAATTAGCCACACCTGTTGGTAAAATATCTTGAATTGCCCATGGTTGTCGACCGTATTCAGCAACAAACCAACCACATTCACATGCTATCCATGGAAAAGGTAAGAACACTAATAATAAACGGTGAAGCCAACGTTTTTCACCAATTTTATTTTTATAAGTAGTCCATAATGCAAGACCAGTTCCTAAGATCATTAATACACCAAGACCAACCATGATTCTAAATGACCAGAATAGTGGCCAAACAGTAGGAATAGAATCTTCTGTGGCAGCTTTAATGTGCGCTTCCGTCGCTTCCGGAATCGTTAAATTATCTCGATCAGTAAAACGTTTGACTAAATAACCATAACCTAAATCAGCTTTGTTATTTTCAAACAATTTAAGCACCTCGGGATCTTGATTTCCTTGTTGGATTTTTTCAAGATTTGTATAAGCTAAAATACCGTTACGAATTCGCATTTCGTTAGTGGCTAAAATGTCTTTTAACCCTGTTACTTGCTTATCCAATGAACGTGTTGTCATAATGCCCATTGCATAAGGTATTTCAATCGCAAATAAATTTTCTTTATCTTTTTGAGAAGGAAAAGCAATAACATTAAATGATGCAGGGGCGGATTGAGTTTCCCATTCGGCTTCGATAGCAGCAAGTTTAGCTGGCTGAACGGTTGTCATTTCGTGACCGGCTTCATCCCCCATAATCGCGACAACAATAGATACAATGAAACCAAACATAGCTGCTACGGCAAAAGAGCGTTTAGCAAATTCGCTATCACGTTTTTTAAGTAAGTAATAAGAACTGATACTTAAGACAAAAATCGCACCTGTTAGATAACCCGCTGCGACAGTGTGCACAAATTTGTATTGTGCAACAGAGTTGGTGATCAGATCATAAAAACTCGCCATTTCCATGCGAGAGTTGATTGGATTGAAATCTGAACCGATTGGGAACTGCATCCAACCGTTAGCAACGAGAATCCATAGTGCAGAAAAATTCGACCCGAATGCAACGCACCATGTCACAAGAAGATGTTTACCGCGACTTAATCTATCCCAACCAAAAAAGAATAACCCTACCATTGTTGATTCTAGAAAAAAGGCCATTAACCCTTCTATTGCCAATGGTGCCCCAAAAATATCGCCGACGTAATGCGAATAATAAGACCAGTTAGTACCAAACTGAAATTCCATTGTTAAACCTGTTGCTACACCAACAGCGAAGTTAATAGCAAACAGTTTTCCCCAGAATTTAGTCATATCTTTCCAGACTTGCTTACCACTAACAACATATACCGTTTCCATAATTGCTAGCATAAACGCTAAACCTAGCGTTAATGGTACAAAAATAAAATGATACATTGCCGTGAGTGCAAACTGGAGACGCGATAGTTCTACTATATCTAACATAATTGCTCCCTGTTCCTTTAATATGCCCACAAAGTGTATAAAGATATATCGCAATATTGTACATCATTATTTAAAGAATAAAAATTGATTAATGTCAAAAAAAACACTGTTTAAACTGCTTTTTTTACCGCATTACCAATTTCAGCAAGACTACTAACTACAACTACACCAGCAGCAGTTAATGCTTTTACCTTTTCTTCAGCAGTGCCTTTATTACCCGAGATAATTGCTCCTGCATGCCCCATGCGTTTGCCGGCTGGTGCCGACATACCGGCAATATAGGCTATAACTGGTTTGCTAACATGTTTTTTAATGTATTCAGCAGCTTCTTCTTCCGCACTACCACCAATTTCGCCAATCATCACAATTGCTTTAGTCTTCGGATCTTGCTCAAGTAATGCTAAAATAGAAATAAAATCACTGCCTGGAATGGGATCACCACCAATACCAATACAAACAGATTGACCTAGTCCAATATCAGTAGTTTGTTTGACTGCTTCATAAGTCAAAGTCCCTGATCGAGACACAATACCGATATCACCAGCTAGATGAATATGCGCAGGCATAATGCCAATTTTACATTCATCAGGCACAATAATACCCGGACAATTAGGACCAATCATAATTGTATCACTCTGTTTTAGCTTTTCTTTGACAATAAGCATATCCAAAGTAGGAATACCTTCAGTGATACAAACAATTAATTTAATACCTGCTTCAATTGCTTCGAGTATCGAATCTTTACCAAATGCCGCAGGAACATAAATCACACTTGCCGTTGCCCCCGTCGCTTCAACAGCTTCTTTGACAGTATTAAAAACCGGCAATCCGAGATGAGTTGTTCCCCCTTTACCGGGTGTAACCCCACCAACCAATTGAGTTCCATATTCAATCGCTTGTTGTGAATGAAAGGTACCTTGGCTACCCGTAAATCCCTGACAAATGACTTTCGTTGCGTTATTGATTAAAATTGACATAATTATTGTTCCCCACTCTTCCTATTATTATGCGACCGCAACAATTTTTTGTGCAGCATCAGTCAAACTTTCGGCTGTAATAACATTTAATTGGCTTTCAATTAAAATTTCTCTGGCAAGCAGAGCATTATTACCTTCAAGACGAACAACAACAGGAACAGTTAGCCCAATTTCTTTAATAGCGCTGATAATACCATCGGCAATTAGATCACATCGAACAATACCACCAAAAATATTGACCAATATCGCTTTGACATTTTTATCTGATAAAATCAATTTGAACGCTTCAGCGACTCGCTCTTTGGTTGTACCGCCGCCTACATCGAGAAAATTGGCCGGTTTTCCACCATAAAGTTTGATCATATCCATGGTTGCCATTGCCAAACCTGCCCCATTAACCATACAACCGATATTGCCATCTAACGAAACATAACTAATCCCTTGTTTGGCGGCAATAGATTCACGTTTATCTTCTTGTGTGGTATCTCTTAAAATAGTTAAGTCAGGGTGTCTAAACATTGCGTTATCATCTAAAACGGCTTTAGCATCTAAGCAAACGAATTCATCGGCATCGGTAATAACCAAAGGATTGACTTCTGCTAATGACACATCATTTTTTAAGAAAAACTGCGCAAAATTAACAAATAGTTTGGCAAATTGGTTAATAAGTTTACCCGTTAACCCTAATTTAAAGGCAAGTTCTCTACCTTGAAAAGCACAAGGACCGGTTAAAGGATCAAGTGCAATTTTATGTATTAAATGTGGTGATTTTTCAGCGACACTTTCAATATCAACGCCGCCTTCAGTTGAAGCCATGATGACCACACGTTGAATACTACGATCTATTACTGCCCCTAAATAAAGTTCTTTCTGTATATTGGAAGCTTTTTCAATTAAGATTTGATTAACAAGTTGACCTTCTGATGTGGTTTGATAAGTGACAAGATGCTGACCTAGCCATTTTTCAGCAAAAAGTTTAATTTGATTAAGATCATTAGTACAAATTACACCACCAGCCTTTCCTCTGCCCCCTGCATGAACTTGACATTTAGCAACCCAAGCACCTGAATCAGACTTAGATGCTAATTCAGCTAAAGTATCTTGTACTTCATCCATTGAGTTACATACAAACCCTTCTGGTACGGGTAAGTTGTATTGCTTGAAAAGATATTTGGATTGATATTCATGCAAGTTCATAAACAAATTCCACAACTTAAGTTAATATTAAAAATAGCCTCAATTCTAATCCAAGATTAATCAATTGTGTAGTAAATAATATCTTATAGGTATTGTAATTGAGAATTATTGCTGATAATAAGTGACAATGATATACTCATTAGCTAAATTAATATCGTAATAATTGTAAAGGTAAAAAAATGAAACAAGTTGGTATTTTTTTTGGAAGTGATACAGGCAATACAGAAAATGTTGCCAAACAAATCCAACTCATTTTGGGTAACGATAAAGCCGATCTTTTAGATATTCGAGAAGCCACCAAAGAGCATATCGAACAATATGCTTACCTTATTTTCGGTATTCCAACTTGGTATTATGGTGATCCACAAGCAGATTGGGAAGACTTCTTTCCTAATTTAGAGCAAATCGATTTTAACGGAAAAACTGTTGCTATTTTTGGCTGCGGAGATCAAGAAGACTATTCAGAATTCTTCTGCAGTGCAATGGGAACAATACGCGATATTATCGAACCGAAAGGCGCCAAAATTGTTGGGCATTGGCCAACTGAAGGTTATAACTTTGAAGCATCTAAAGGTTTAGTTGATGATACACATTTTGTTGGTTTGGCAATTGACGAAGATCGTCAACCAGAATTAACAGAAGAACGCATTTCTACTTGGGTTGAACAAGTAAAAACAGAAATGAATATTTAATCTATTTTAATGATTTAATGTATTTTTCGTTCATCATATTTTATAATCATTAATTTATATCAACTATATTGGGATGTAATATGACAAATCATGATAGAGATAATAATGCAGCGCTGAAAAGTGCTGGTTTAAAAGTTACATTACCTCGTTTAAAAATTTTAGAGTTACTACGTGATCCTTCATGCCAACATATTACTGTAGAAGATCTCTATAAAAAACTTCTTGATATGGGAGAAGAAATTGGACTTGCAACAGTTTATCGAGTTTTAAACCAATTTGATGACGCAGGTATCGTAACCCGACACAATTTTGAGGGTGGTAAAGCCGTATTTGAACTTGCAACACAACAACATCATGATCATCTAATTTGTTTAGATTGTGGTGAAGTATTTGAATTTCGTGATGAAATTATTAATACCCGACAAAAAGAAATTGCAGAACAATATGGCGTAAAATTAACTTTCCATAGTTTGTATCTTTATGGTCATTGTGATTCCGGTAATTGCAAAAAACACCCAGAACTTCATACCAAAAAATGAGCCTATTTTATAGGCTTTTTTTACTTTTCAAATTATCGTAATTCTTCTGTTAGGTTAGTAATTATAATGAAACAGCTTTTAAACTTTGTCCCACTTGTTGTCTTTTTTGTCTTTTTGACAATGTATGATATTTTTGTTGGTGTTCAAGCATTAATGATTGCATCATGTGTATCACTTGTTATTGGAATGATTTTATACAAAAAAATTGATAAAGTAGAATTAATTTCCTTTTTGATGGTGATGATTTTTGGTGGTATTACGCTCGCCACAAAAGAAGCGATATTCATAAAATGGAAAGTAACAATTATTAATTTTTTATTTGCATCTGTTCTATTAATCAGTCAATCTATATTTAAGAAAAACTTAATTCAAAAAATGTTAGGCAAAGAGTTACAATTAGATGACATTATTTGGAATAAACTGAATTTAATATGGATAGTCTTTTTTATACTTTGTGGAACGTTCAGTTTGATTGCAACTTATTATATGTCTGATAACTTTTTTTGGAAATTTAAGGTTTTTATTTTACCCATTTTATCATTGTTATTATCTTTGATTTCAGGAATTTATATTTTCAAAAATATTGATAAAAAAGATCTAGAAAGTAAATAGCATATGCAGGAGCATCTTTAAATATGAGACAAAATATTGAAAGTCCTAAAGGACAATTAGTACTAAGAACACTTGCTATGCCTTCAGACACCAACCCACATGGACACATATTTGGTGGTTGGATCATGTCTCAAATGGATCTTGCAGGTGGTATTTTATCAAAAGAGATTGCTAAAAACAGAGTCGTAACTGTTAATGCCAGTAGCATTACTTTTCATAAACCCGCTATGGTTGGTGATGTAGTTTGCTGCTATGCTCGTTGTATAAAAACAGGAAGAACCTCAATGACAATTGCTATTGAAGTTTGGATCAAAAAATTAATTGATACTGATGATACAACACAGCGTTTTTGTATTACTGATGCGGTATTTACCTATGTGTCTGTCGATAAGCATAATAATCCAAAACCTTTACCAGAAATATTTCAAAACTTCGATTGCGACAAAGACCCGATTAGCAAATTAAATCTTAACAATAGTTGAGCAATATGCAATTATACTCATTCCATACTCTAATTAGTTCGTTGATCTTTCTAACTTATTGGTTGCTTATTGTAGCAACCTCATTGCGTATTGTTTTCAAACGCAGGCCGACAACCTACGTTATTGCATGGATGTTAATAATCTATATTTTACCAATTGTTGGAATCATACTCTACTTTGCCATAGGGGAAGCCCATTTAGGTCAACAACGTGTAAAACGTGCGCAACAAATGCGTCCTACAATTGCTAAATTTATTAATCGACTTGAAGATTTTCCTGATATTTTTACCCGTAATGTTAGTCAAGTCAGTAAACCGATTTTTCAACTTTGTAAGCACCAAACCGGCCTAGATGGTATTAATGGTAACCATATAGAGTTACTTAGCGAAACAGATGAGATATTCGATCGTTTAATCGATGATATCAATCATGCAACATCCAATATTGAAATGGTTTTTTATATCTGGAACGAAGGCGGTAGAGCGGATGATGTTGAGAATGCATTGATTGCCGCAACCAAACGAGGCGTAACCTGTCGTTTAATGGTTGATTCCGCAGGTAGTCGCCATTTTATCAGAACCAAAGCAAGTAAAAGAATGCGTGACGCAGGCATTACTATTATCGAAGCCTTAAAAGTAAATCTGTTACGTTTTATGTTCCGACGTCTTGACCTACGTCAACATCGCAAAGTTGCCATTATTGATAATTATATTTCTTATACTGGCAGTATGAATATCGTGGATCCTCGCTATTTTAAACAAAATAAACACATTGGCGAATGGGTAGATATCATGGTAAGAATGAATGGGCCAGTGACAACGTTAATGGGTGCAATTTATGCAAGTGATTGGGAGCTTGAAACGGGGAAATACTTAGCATTACCGCAAATTACTGAGTTTGCCGAACCGCCCGAAGAGAAAAAACACATAATGCAATTAATTGCTTCAGGGCCGGGTTATACTGAAAATATGATTCATCAAGTGCTGTTAACCGCAATATACTCAGCGCAAGAACAAATTATTTTTACTACCCCTTATTTAGTGCCTAGCGATGATATATTACACGCTGTTGTGACAGCTGCTCAGCGAGGTGTTGAAGTGATTATTATCGTTCCGAAAAAAAATGATTCACTTATGGTCAAATGGGCTAGTCGAGCATTTTTCTCTGAATTACTAGAAGGTGGTGTCAAACTTTATCAATTTAATGATAATTTATTACATACCAAAAGTGTGTTAATTGATAATCAACTTAGTTTAGTGGGTACCGTAAATTTAGACATGCGTAGTTTATGGCTCAATTTTGAAATCACTACAGTTATTGATGATGCTGAATTTGCTAAATCATTATCTCAGCTTTTACATAAATACTTATCTAACTCAGATATCGTAAATATCGATGAATGGAAAAAACGCCCAATTTGGCAACGTGTTATTGAACGACTTTTTTATTTTTTTGCGCCGTTGCTATAAAAAATTAATTTTTTAAAACTAATGTTATAATCGGATCTAATTCAATAGCCATTTTGTGACATATCTGGTTGAAAACAATTGTTAGCAATACGATGAACCTTGGATTGAATTGTTCCATCTATTGAAAGCTTGATTTCTCGCCATCCTGGTGCTTCATAGGATAATTTAAAATCATAAGATTTTGGCATAAATTGTACGCAAGTGGATGGTGTAGAAAACGCTTTGCAGCCGTGCCAAATATATTCCAGACTTTGATGAATATGTCCCCAAGCTACGCCTTTTATATTGGGTTGATGTTTAATAATTTCTTCTAATTCATGTTTGTTTTTTAATATGTGTTGATCTAACCAGTGACAACCTGACTCAATAGCATGATGATGCAAAAACACAAAAGCATAACGATCATCATGACTTGTTAATGTGCATTGCAAAAATTCAAGTTCTGACTGGGGTAAAAAACCATAAGCTTGATCCACAACCTGACTATTAAGCAACACTAAAAGCCATTTATCCCCTAGAAGAACAATTTTATTTTCAGCGAGTTGATAGTCAGCAAAAATTTCATGCATATCATGATAATTGTCATGGTTGCCTGCTAACCAAACACAAGGTAAATTAAATTTTTGTATTTGCTCGGCAAAAAGACGATAAGCTTGTTTTGATCCATCTTGAACAAAATCACCTGTTGCCACTATTAAGTCAAACGGGCTTTTTCTATTTTCTATTTCTCTTATCACTGTTCGAAAACTAGCATTTGAATCAATACCTAATAATTTACTCTGGTCATTAGCAAAAAGATGTGTATCGGTAATATGTAAAATATTACTGTAATTTCTATTTATGATTGGAAGCGTTAAAAATGACCCCAAAATTGACCTCAACATTTTATCAAAATACACGATTAGAGATAATCAAATCCCCAAAATAAGGATAGCAAAGCTGGCTAG
Source organism: Gilliamella sp. B3801 (assembly GCF_026536645.1). Taxonomy (NCBI): domain Bacteria; kingdom Pseudomonadati; phylum Pseudomonadota; class Gammaproteobacteria; order Orbales; family Orbaceae; genus Gilliamella; species Gilliamella sp. B3801. The sequence continues at coordinate 89,599 of NZ_JAFNNR010000003.1, read as the reverse complement.
ACTAAATATTTTTTATTATAAATTCAAGTAGATTTATAAAGTGTAAAATGGATCACATTTTTATGAAAGAAAAACTTAAATGTGATCATTGCCATTGATTATATCCATTCATCTTTTAATGATTTATAGTTGAGCTGTAACCATTGAAGCGCAATAATTGATGCCGCATTATTAATCACACCTTCTTGAACCCACTGATAAGCTTGCTTGCGGCTAATTACATGCACTTTGATATCTTCGTTTTCTTCTGCCAATCCATGAATTCCCATAGCAGTTGAGGAATCTACTTCACCAACTAATATATGAAGTTTTTCCGTTAATCCGCCCGGTGATGCCAAATAACTTACAATCGGCTTACAACGTCCAACTGTTATACCAGCCTCTTCCATCGCTTCTCGCCTTGCAACCTCTTCATAAGATTCATTTTTATGATCCATCATGCCAGCAATAAGTTCTAATAACCACGGACTATCCTGAGTTTCGATAGCAGCAATACGAATCTGTTCTATCATGACTACGTTATCAAGTTTAACATCGTAAGCTAATAACACGACAGCATGTCCCCGCTCCAGAATTTCTCGCGTTACGACATCGCTTTTGGTGCCGTCAAATTTACGGTATTGAAAACGGTATTCAATTAAAGAAAAAAAGCCTTTATACAAAACGCGTTTAGTCAAATTAAACACATCTTTCTTGTTAAACACAACAGGATCATTATTAATTTTCATAGAAACTCTCAATTTTAGTCTTAATTTTAATAAAAAGTGCGAATAGTTAACAAACTATGCTTACTATATCCTATTTATCTGTTAAAATTATGCAAATTAAAAATACTATTATATTTGAATGTTTTAAAGAGAAAATTGATGAAAAAAACTTTAACCTTTCTAATCGGCTTAGCGCTAAGCCACTCTGTATTTGCCGAAAATTTGGTTCAGGTTTATGAACAAGCTAAGGAAACGAATCCTGATTTAAGCAGTTCATTAGCTGAAAAAGAAAAGGCATATTCAGCAATTTCTGGATCACGAGCAAGCTTATTACCACAAATTGGTTTAAGTGCTTCTTATGGTGTAACTCATGGGCGTCGTGATACCAGTGGTGTAAAATCCAAAAGTGGGAACCTTTATCAAGTAAGCTTATCACAAAGTATTTTTAATTATTCTAATTGGAAAGCTTTAGATATCACTAAAAAGCAAGCTAGTATTGCTGATATAGCTTATCAATATCAAGGACAAACGCTTATATTAAATACCTCAGTTGCGTATTTTAATGTACTTAAAGCACTTGAGGCATTAAACTTTATCGATGCACAGAAAAAAGCAATTGGTCGTCAATTACAACAAACCAAACAACAACATCAAGTTGGTTTGGTAGCAATTACCGATGTGCAAAATGCGCAAGCAAATTATGACCTTACGCTTGCTCAACAAGTTAATGCATTGAACGATTTGAATAACGCTATCGAAAACTTACGTCAGGTCAGTGGTCGATTCTATTCAAATTTAGCAACCATTAATACCAAAATGTTTAAAACCGAAGCGCCAATTTCAATTAATTCGTTGTTAAAACAATCTGAAGTGTCTAATCTTAATTTATTAACAATGAAATTAAACCAAGAAATAGCTCGTGATCAAATCAAATTATCACAAGCAGGACACCTACCGACAGCAAGTTTAGATGCATCAACAAATCTAAATAAAACCGATAGATATGGGGATAATTTTGCAACTAATGGGGGCCATAGAGGAAAATCTTATTCGGGTAATAACTATGTTGGATTAAGTTTAAATTTACCTATCTTCTCAGGTGGCGCTACGCAATCTAAAGTTGAGCAAGCTCAACACAACTACGTTAGTTCGAGTGAAAAGCTTGAAAGTACTAATCGCAGTGTAATCAATCAAGTCCGTTCTTCTTATAACAATATTTCTTCGTCAATTAGTGCGATTAAAGCTTATCAACAAGCGGTTGTTTCAGCAGAAAGCTCATTAGAAGCGACAAATTCAGGTTATCAAGTAGGGACTCGAACTATTGTCGATGTATTGAATGCGACTACTCAACTTTATAGCTCTAAACGAAATTTATCAGATGCTAAATATAACTATCTAATAAATTTACTACAACTTAAATATGCTGTTGGTACATTAACCGCAGACGATTTAGTCTATCTAAATAATATGCTTGGTAATGAAGTCAGTACCTTAGCAACAATACAATAATCTTTAAGTATAACTGTTTGACTTTAGGCGATTTTATCGCCTTTTTTTATTGCCTTATTGCAGTTATCTTAAATCAAGTCTGATCATAACATCATTTGATGATTTTCATGACATCGTATCAACCACGAATTCAATAAACATTTTCATTATAGCTAGCGGTTGCCTGTCAGCAGTATAAAGCATATGGACTTCCCGAGCGGGAGGTAAATAATTTTGTAATATCGGTAATAATTTATCTTGTTTTATCGCCTCATTCAGCATCGGTTCGGGTAACATCGTTATCCCCAAACCTTCAATAGCGGCAATCGCTAATGCTGAAGTATCATTTGATTGTAATGAACCAGAAATAGAAAGATTGACGGCTTTGCCATTCATCGTAAATGGCCAAACATAATCATTTTTATTTCGATTCACATATTGATAAATTAGACACTGATGATTTTTTAAATCGTCAGGAACAGCTGGTACACCATTTTGCATCAAATAACTCGGCGAAGCAGCAAATATAAGTTGAAAAGGTTTAAGTTTGCGTCCGATCAGACCAGAATCATTTAATTGACCGATACGAAACACAATATCATAATCCTCTTTTACTATATCAACATAGCGATCACTCAATTGAATATCAATGTTTAATTTAGGATAGCGTTTCATAAAACGGCTAATGACCGGAATTAAATTATAGTGTCCATAACTGACAGGTGCACTAATCCTTAATCGACCTTTTGGCTCTTCAATAAATTGTTGAGCTAATATCTTCGTCTCTTTTATTTCTGCAAGAATTAACAAACACCGTTGATAATACTGTTTGCCAAACACAGTAAGATGTTGCGAGCGTGTTGTTCGATTAAGTAATTTTAATCCTAAGTGTTTTTCTAAAAAAGCAATGTATTTAGTCACCATCTGCGGTGAAGTATTCAATGATACTGACGTAGACACAAACGATCCTGTTTTCACCGTCAATACAAATGCTTCCATACACTTTAATAGATCCAAATTATCAACTCCCAGTTGTTAATAAATCAATTTTTATAATATTTATTATCCCTTATTTTATAAAGATAATAAAACAAAATCATCTTGGGTGTGAAAACATAAAATTTACTACGAGATAAACAGGTATTGTCAATTAAACTTCTATTGAAGATAACGTTATAGATTAAAAACTGAATAATAAAACAAATTGAAGATCGCTTGTTATCCTAAATAATGACGTGAAAAGTAAACACCTTTATATTTTAATAATTTGCGCAAAGGGTATTTGGTTCTATCAAAACTAGCTTTATATCCTGAAGTTGGTGATTGGCGTGAACTTAACCAACATAAACTGTGTTTTATTCAAAATCAATTAGTTAAAGCATAGAAATCCAATAAACAGAAAATTACTCCATAGTCTATGGAAAAACCGACATAACAATTACTTTATTAAGAAATTAAAAGGAAAAAAAAATGAACAATCATGTTAAAAAATACACTGCAATTACCGGCGCAAGTTCAGGCATTGGTTATGCCACTGCAATTGAATTTGCTAAACGAAATAAAAACCTTATATTGATAGCAAGAAGAGAATCACAACTAGAAACATTGAAACAAAAAATTGCCGAATTAAATCCAAATTTGGAAGTCATCATTAAAATTTGTGATTTGTCGCAAGCCAATAATGTTTTTTCACTCTTCAAACAATTAGATAGCTATTATATTGAAACATGGATAAATAATGCAGGTTTTGGGCATTACGGAAGTGTTAAAGATCAAGATTTAGATAAAATACAATCTATGCTACATTTAAATATCGAAGCCTTAACAATTCTATCAACGCTGTATGTGCATAAATATCACCATCAATCTGGTACACAAATAATTAATATCTCTTCACGAGGTGGATACACAATTGTACCCAATGCTGTCACTTATTGTGCGACTAAATTCTATGTTAATGCTTTTACTGAAGGTTTAGCGCAAGAATTAAGACAAGCAAAAGCGAAATTAACGGCTAAAGTCTTAGCCCCTGCGGCAACCCAAACTGAATTCGGTCAAAAAGCGAATAATGTCAATGAATATGACTATAATAAAAGTTTCAGCCAATATCACACAGCAGAGCAAATGGCTGGTTTTTTAATGGCGCTATATGATAGCGACAACATCATCGGAGAAATTAGCACAAAAGATTTTTCTTTTACATTAAAAGATAGCATTTTACCTTATTCTGGCAATGCGGCTGAAAATCAAAAGTCTTAAAACTTTTACAACAAAACACGTTAAAAAATTAAACATCTTAACAAGCGTTTTAACTTGTTAAGATGTAAAAAAAGAAAACAATTAATTACGAAATTCGCATACCCGGTTTTGCTCCACTATCAGGTGACAATAAGTAAACGCCTTCACTATCATCTTTACCACTTGCACAAAGTACCATGCCTTCAGAGATACCAAAACGCATTTTACGAGGCGCTAAGTTAGCGATCATAATCGTTAATCTGCCCACTAAAACTTGCGGATCAGAATAAAACTCTTTAATACCTGAAAAGACATTACGAGTTTCGTCTCCAATATCAAGTGTAAGTTGCAATAATTTGTCTGATCCTTCAACAACACTTGCATTTTTAATTAATGCAACACGCATATCCACTTTTGCAAAATCATCAAAATTGATCGTGTCAGCAATCGGTTCAGCAACTTTTTCTTTAGCTGGCGTCGCTAATGCAGCTTGTTGTTTTGTTTCATCAATCATAGCAGTAATTTTATCCATATCTATACGGTTAAATAGGGCTTTAAATTTGTTAATATTGTGTCCGGTCAAAGGTTGATTAATCGAATCCCACGTTAATTGGCTATTTAAAAATGCTTCAGTTCGTTCCGCTAATGCTGGCACAATAGGTTTTAAATAGGTCATTAAAATACGGAATAGATGAATACCCATTGAACAAATATCTTGTAATGCTTGATCTTGCCCTTCTTGTTTTGCTACAACCCACGGCGCTTTTTCATCTATATAACGATTTGCTTCGTCAGCCAGTGCCATAATTTCACGTATTGCTTTACCGGATTCACGTTGTTCAAAATAATCAGCAATTACTTTTGATTTTTCAATGAACAAAGCATAAAGTTCTGGCTCAGCAAGATTATCAGACAATTTACCGTCAAAACGTTTGCTGATAAAGCCTGCCGAACGGGAAGCAATATTAACAACTTTATTGACTAAATCACTATTAACACGTTGGACAAAATCTTCCAAATTTAAATCGATATCATCAATATGTGGCGACAATTTCGCTGCATAATAGTAACGCAAGCAGTCTGGATCTAAATGTTTTAAGTAAGTACTTGCCTGAATGAAAGTTCCACGTGATTTTGACATTTTTGCACCATCAACCGTGACATAGCCATGAACAAAAATATTGGAAGGTTTACGATGTTCACTACCGTCTAACATTGCTGGCCAAAATAGACTATGGAAGTAGACAATATCTTTACCGATAAAATGATAAAGTTCAGTCGTTGAGTTTTTATTCCAAAACTCATCAAATATCGCTTTATTATTTTTATTACAGTAGTTAAGGAAAGATCCCATATAACCTATTGGCGCATCTAACCAAACATAAAAATATTTACCGGGTGCATCCGGAATTTCAAAACCAAAATAAGGAGCATCACGACTAATATCCCAAGGTTGTAATCCTGCTTCAAACCACTCTTGCATTTTATTCGCAACTTGATCTTGCAATGTGCCCGATCGGATCCATGCCTGTAACATTTCTGAAAAAGCGGGCAAATCAAAAAAGAAATGCTCTGAGTCTTTCATTATTGGGGTTGCGCCAGAAATAACCGATTGAGGATTAATGAGATCAATTGGATTATAAGTTGCACCACAAACTTCACAGTTATCACCATATTGATCGGGTGCTTTACAACGTGGGCACGTGCCTTTCACAAATCGATCAGGTAAAAACATCTGTTTTTCTGGGTCAAATAATTGTGATATTACTTTTGTTTTGATATAACCATTGGCTTTTAGCTTTTTATAAATCTGTTCAGATATCTCACGATTTTCTGGACTATGCGTTGAATGGTAATTGTCATAACTGATGTTAAATCCAGCAAAATCACGTTGATGCTCAGTTTTAACTTCTGCAATCATCTGTTCAGGCGTCATCCCTAATTGTTGAGCTTTAAGCATGATTGGCGTACCATGCGCATCATCTGCACAAATAAAGTAAATCTCATTGCCACGCATTCGTTGATAGCGTACCCATACATCAGCCTGAATATGTTCTAGCATATGTCCTAAGTGAATTGAACCATTTGCATAAGGAAGTGCACAAGTCACTAATATTTTGCGTTTTGTTGTCATGTCAATTTAATACCTTTTATTACATAATGTCGGGAATAGTACATCAAACATGGGATTATCGCTAGATTTATGCCATAATTTAATAAAAATTCTTTCCAGATTCAGAAAAATCAGCAAACTAATGACTCCCGATATTTTGGAAAGCATAAAATAATTTGGCTGTTCTCAATATTTTACTTAAATAAGCATGATAATTATACAAATCAGCATAAAAGCAGATAAAACCGTAGATAAAAAATGAAGGCTAATCACCATGGAACCCAAAAAGATTCTTGAAAATTTTGCTCATCCTACTTTGCGAAAAAATTTAATCAAATTAGGTGCAGTTAAAAAGTGTGAAATGGAAAATCAAACTTTGCATATTCATTTAACGATGCCCTTTGCATGGCAAATCACTTTTGAAGAGCTGGAAAAAACCATTACACCTCAATTACTCGAACTTGATGGTATAAAACAAGTGAATTGGCAAATTGATTTCAATATTGCCACCCTAAAACGAGCAAATCATCAACAAGCGATAAAAAACATTAAAAACATCATCGCCATTAGCTCTGGTAAAGGAGGAGTCGGTAAATCATCAACCGCGATTAACCTTGCGCTTGCACTGCAAAAACAAGGCGCCAAAGTTGGTATTTTAGACGCCGATATTTATGGCCCGTCTATACCTACCATGTTAGGAACCGAAAAACAACAACCACTTACTCCCGACAATAAACATATGACACCAATTATGGCCTATGAATTAGCCAGTAACTCGATTGGCTATTTAGTCGATTCAGATGGAGCTATGGTATGGCGAGGACCAATGGCAAGTAAAGCATTATTGCAAATTTTGCAAGACACACTTTGGCCTGAACTTGATTATTTAGTGATTGATATGCCACCAGGAACAGGAGATATTCAATTAACACTCGCGCAAAGTATTCCTGTTACTGCCGCGGTGATTGTTACCACGCCTCAAGACATTGCCTTAATTGACGCTAAAAAAGGCATCACAATGTTTAATAAGGTTAATATCCCGACGCTAGGTATTATCGAAAACATGAGCTACCATATCTGTGAAAATTGTGGGCATCATGAGGCAATTTTTGGTGAAGGTGGTGCGGCACAGCTTGCCGAAAAATATCAAACTCAATTACTTGGGCAAATACCGCTGCATAAAATGTTGCGACAAGACCTTGATACCGGAGCGCCAACAGTTATTAGTCATCCAGACAGTGAATTTACTGAAAATTATTGTCGAATTGCCGGGCTACTTGCCAGTGAATTATATTGGCAAGGTGAAGCGATTTTACCGGATATCTCATTTAAAGCGTTATGATTGTTAAGCTGGATATTGGTTGTTTAACGAAACAGCCAATATCAGCCTTAAATTGATAAACATTGGATTTACAATCCAGTCATAGCCGTTGTTAACTTTTATTACTTTTTACTTTGTTGATTGGTTTGTAAGCGGTTAAACTCCATTTTGGCTTTTGCCAGTTGTTGATTAAACCGGGCATTAGCATGCAGTTGTGCCACCACACTCGCCGCCATCACTCTAGCCGCATCAATATCACTTTGCCAATGGTATCCACAAATAACACGACTTTCACCCACTTCAAGACCTCGTTTTAAAATTTCATTTTGACGTTGTGGGTTGATTTCAGCTAACACCAGCGATATAGCAAAACCAATTGTTGTATGTCCTGAGGGATAAGATCCATTAGTAGACAGCGTTTTTTCGTCTTCTGGTCGGCAAGTGGGCTCATTGAAAAACGAAAATGGTCGAATACGATTGTAATAATTTTTCGCCGAACGAGTAGCCAGATCACCAGCATCTTCTTTCATTGTCGTAATCAATTTATAAATTTCGGGTGTTTTGATAGCAGATATATCAAAACCAAACGACGTTGAAAATTGCTGAGTGACATTTTCCTTGCTAGAGTCAGCATCAATATAAGCTTGTCTTCCTCGTTCGGTATGACGCATCGATTTACCCCAATCATACATGGCTTTATCTCTTAAAAATTCAACACTGGTAAATGAAGGAGGTGGTGGTAACAATTGTAAACTATCAGGAGCTTGATTTTCAGTAAGAAAATAGTCATTGGGATGTGTTGTCACATCTTTTATTTCTACGGCGAATGCTTGAGCAGATAATAAAGAATACAGCATAATACTTTTAACTAACATTTTTTGCATAGACGGCCCCTTTTCTTTCTCGATATGGATATTCCTATATCGTTGGTATTTAAAACGATTAAATTGCCTTGTTACAATGTCCATACAATAAAGTTTTCTAAATCTTATTGTCTAATCACATTGATTTATTTGATATTAATCAATCTTAAATTGAATTATTGGATTAATAAATGACATCATTTACATTATGTGACAACTATCACATTTTCATAATGTCACTTTTTATCAATAGTGATATAAAAGATCGAATCACTCTTCAAGCCGAAATGATATTTAAAATAGAGGTATCATAACTGTTTATGATGCAAAAATTTTATCTCGAAACATAAAAAATACTGCACCAAGCAAACAGCAACCAGCCCAAATATAATCAGTTTTAAAAGGTTCTTTTAAGATATAAATTGAGAAGGGTATAAAGAGAGACAAACTAATGACTTCTTGAATAATTTTTAATTGACCAGCGGTGGCAACTTGAAAGCCTATACGATTAGCAGGAACTTGCAATAAATACTCAAACAACGCAATCCCCCAACTAATAAAAACGGCAACAATCCAGACTTGATTATGCAAAAAACGTAAATGGCCATACCAAGCAAAAGTCATAAACATATTACTAAAAATTAATAGACATATCGTAATAAAAAGTTGATTCATGATTATCATCACTGCTAGTGGAAAGGTATGATTATTATATACCTGTTACGAATGAAGGTACAAAATCGATAAAGAATGCCGATTAGTTGTCATCGAAGATGACACCATTATCTTTACTGACTGTTTAATAACGAACATTATTCATGTTATAATGACACTCAATCTATTTATCCCTTCTTTAAAAAACAACATGATAAACAATGCTAATAAACGGTCTCGAATTTGGTCGTCAATTTTATGTTTGGCATTTGCAGCATTTATTTTTAATACCACCGAATTTGTTCCGGTAGGGTTGCTACCCAACATCGCTAAAAGTTTTTCAATGGATGAAGCGCATGCTGGATTATTATTAACTATTTATGCTTGGTCTGTTTCATTATTATCGTTACCCTTAACGGTATTAACTTCAAAAATGGATCGCCGAAAACTTCTTGTTTTCTTATTCTGTTTATTCATTGGTAGCCATATCTTAGCGGGTTTTGCTTGGGACTTTTATAGTTTAATGGTAGCCAGAATTGGAATCGCTTGTGCACACGCTGTATTTTGGGCTATTACTACGCCTTTAGCTGTTCGACTTGCACCCAATGGCAAAAAAGCTAAAGCAATGGGTTTTATTGTTGTCGGTGTTTCAATGGCAACAATTTTAGGTATTCCAATTGGCACGATAATTGGACAAGTTGTTGGTTGGCGGATTACTTTTTTATGTATCGGTTTTATTGCTTTTTGTGTCATGGTTTCATTACTCTATTTATTACCGCCTGTGCCAAGCACAGACACCTTATCTATCCGTGATATTCCGAAAGTGCTTAAACGACCAGTATTACTTAATATCTATCTGTTAACAGCAATTATTATTACTGGTCATTTTTGTGCTTATACCTATATCACCCCTTTTATGATAAATGTCGGTGGTTTTAACGAAAAAGTGGTGGTTAGCATTCTATTAGCTATTGGTTTTTCAGGTATGATCGGCAGTGTTGTCTTTGCTAAATATTCGGATAGACATCCAACAGCAATTCTAATCATTCCGTTGTTATTATTAATGATTTGTTTACTTTCGCTTTATGTTTGCTCATTCAATTTAATCACTGCAATCATACAAGGCATGTTATGGGGACTTGCGATCACCATTATCGGCATGGTTATGCAAAGTAAAGTCATCGATGTTGCTCCAGATGCAGCCGATATTGCAACCTCCGTTTATTCAGGTATTTATAATATCGGCATTGGAGCAGGTGCATTTGTAGGTAGCCAAGTCTTAGTTCGACTATCAACCGAGTATATCGGATTTATTGGTGCAATATTTGTTATTCTTGCATTAGCACTCTTTTTAATATTAACAAAAAGAACATGGTAAATTGCTAACAAGAGCTTGCCAAGCAAGCTCTTAACGCTATTATTGTTGACTTAACGACTCAAGCGCTTCCCAACGTGCAAAAACTGCTTCTAGTTCAGCTTCTTTATTGGCCAAATCAGTTAAAATCGGGTTTGTTGCCTCGTGGGGTTGATTAAAAAAGTCACTGTGCCCTATTTGCGCTTGTAAATCAGCTATTGCTAATTCCAATTGCTCTATTTGGCTTGGTAATTGTGCTAATTCACGTTGTTCATGATAACTTAACTTTACTTTCTTTTTCGCTTCAGGCATTTTGGTTTCTGCTGTTACCGCTTTTTCATCGGATTTAACCGGTGCAGTATTTTTATTCACCGACACGGGTTTTGCTTGCTGCTGTTGCTGTAAAGCATCAGTATATCCGCCTGCATAAATACCGATATGACCTTTTTCTTCAAAAAACCAACATTGAGTAACCACATTATCAACAAACTGTCGATCATGGCTAACCAATAAAACGGTGCCTTGATAATCATTGACTAGCTCTTCTAATAACTCTAATGTTTCAATATCCAGATCATTGGTGGGCTCATCGAGTACTAATAAATTACTTGGTTTTAAAAATAGTTTAGCTAACAATAAACGATTTCGCTCACCGCCAGATAATGCACGAACAGGAGTTCTGGCGCGTTTTGGTGGAAACAAAAAGTCCTGCAAATAGCCAAGCACGTGACGAGATCGACCATTAACCATCACCTCTTGCTTACCTTCAGCCAAATTATCCATCACAGTCTTTTCAGGATCCAACTCAAGTCGATACTGATCAAAATAAGCGACTTCCAATTTGGTACCACAATGTACGCTACCCGAGGTCGGCTGTAAGTTACCTAACATCAGCTTTAAAAGTGTTGTTTTACCTATACCATTAGGACCAATCAGCGCAATTTTATCGCCACGTAATACTTGTACCGTAAAATCATTAACCAGTAATTTACCTGCGACTTGATAGCTCACATTATCCAATTCAAAAACAATTTTGCCCGAACGCAACGCTTCTTCAATTTGCATTTTTGCACTACCCATGACTTGGCGACGCTGTGAATGTTCTTGTCTCATCGCCTTTAAAGCGCGTACTCTACCTTCGTTACGTGTACGGCGAGCTTTGATACCTTGACGTATCCACACTTCTTCTTGAGCTAATTTTTTATCAAATTCTGCATTTTGCAACTCTTCGACACGTAGTGCTTCCTCTTTTCCAACAAGATAACTATCATAATCACCACCCCATGAAGCCACTTTACCTCTATCGAGATCAATAATACGCGTTGCCATTTGCCGAATAAAAGAACGATCATGTGAAATAAACACAATGCTACCATTAAAACTTTTTAAAAATTCCTCTAACCATTTTATCGTTTCGATATCTAAATGGTTAGTTGGCTCATCCAGTAACAATACTGTTGGCTGACACACTAATGCTTTAGCCAATGCGGCTTTACGCAACCAACCTCCTGATAAGGATGACAGTAGCGCATCACCATCCAAGGAAAGTGAAGAGATAACATTACGAATACGATTATCAAGTTGCCAACCATTTTGCTGATCTAATTGCTCTTGTAATTTAGCTAATTTAGACAGATTACTTTCACTGGGATCTTGTTCAATGCGATGAGATAAATCATAATAATCCCTCAATAATTGAGCTTGTTCTTTTAAACCTTCTGCAACGAAATCGAACACATTTCCTTGAATATCTCTTGGGGGATCTTGTTGTAAACGTGACACAACAACATTATTCTCATAAATAATTTGACCTTCATCTAACGGTACTTCTTTATTTAATACTTTAAGTAACGTTGATTTACCTGCACCATTACGCCCAACAAGACAGACACGCTCATTAGCTTCAATCGACATATCAATATGGTCGAGTAGTGGCGCATCACTAAAGGAAAGATAAGCATTTGTAAGATTGATTAATGACATAGTTATTTTTTATTTGGATATTAAGTAATATGGCGTTATTCTATCATAAAGTTGTGGTCAGCAACTAAACTCAATTCTTCAAAATTTTTTAAAATTTCACAAGCTTAAAATCACTGTTCTCTTTCATTAAACGACTAATACTGTTATATTTATTTACATAAAGGAAATAAAATAAATTTCAGTATGGAGGTTATCATGAGTCATATGTGGACATTTCAGCGTGTAGGTGGATTAGATCAAGTTGTTTTTAAAAACGCCGACGATATTATTAATCTACCCAATCTTGACCCTAAATTATGGGTCGCACTCAGTTGCCCGACGACAGGGCTAGATTTTGACAAACGAACATTGGCACTTTTGGATGAAGATCAAGACGGTCGCATTCGCATTCCCGATATATTAGATGCTATCGCTTGGACAAGAGGTAAAATTCACTCTTTTGAAACGATCTTACATTCATCAGATATTTTACCTTTGTCACAAATTAATACAGAAACAGAACAAGGTAAAAAATTATTCATCACCGCTCGCAGCATTCTTGTCAATTTAAACAAAAGTGATTGTGATTATTTAACTCAAGATGATGTACAACAATCTATTAAAATTAATGCAGGCAAACTTTACAATGGTGATTTAATTTTTCCTGCATCCGCCGAGCTATCACCAGAAATGCAAACTTTTATCAAATCAGCAATAAAAATTGTTGGGGCTGAAAAAGATATGAGTGGAGAAAATGGAATTAACATAGATATTGCCAAAACATTTGTTCAAAACTTACAAATATGGCAACAATGGCAAAAGGATATAAGTAATACACAAACACCATTTGGCGAAAATAGTGCTGAAATATGGAACCTTGTTCAAACGCTAAAACCCAAAATAGATGACTTTTTTTTACGTGTGGAACTTGCACAATATGCACCACAAGCACAAACAGCATTGAACGTTGATGAGAAGTATATTGTCCCAACAGAAAATGGGTTATTATCAGACGAAGCGCTAGCCGAATTACCGTTATCAAAAATCGATACCCATAACTCTCTCGATTTGGTCAATGGGCTCAATCCATTATGGAAAGCAAAAATTACACAATTTAAAACACTCGTTTCGCCGTTATTAGCTAATTCTAATGTACTAACAGAAGAAGAATGGCAAAATATTCAAACCAGTCTGGATCCTTACGCCTCGCTGATTAATTCAAAACCTAGTATGGTTCAAACCAAAGTTTCAGTTCAACCAACCGATAGCATTGAAGATTTATCAAACAAAACGATTAAAAACATGGCAAATAGTGATTTATTGGCTCAATTTCAAGAAATGGTTGATCAAGACAATAAGACACCAATTTCAGCCTCAGATGTTTTAGTTTTAGAAAAACTCGTTCTATTTCACAAACATTTGTATCGACTACTCGTCAATTTTACCTCTTTTTCTGATTTCTTTTCACTTGAAAAAAGAGCGGCATTTCAACTTGGAAAACTCTATATTGATGGTCGCTGTGCAACGCTATGTGTTTCGGTAGATAATATTGCCAAACACATTACTATGTCTAACTACTCGGAACTGTGTTTACTTTACTGTGAATGTACCAGACAAGGTGAAAAAAAGGTGATTGCAGCGGCTATTACTGCAGGGCAAGGTGATTTACTTATCGAAGGTCGTAACGGTGTATTTATTGACAATGAAGGTAATGATTGGGATGCTAATGTAGTTAAGATTATTACAAAACCAATCAGTATCCAACAAGCTGTTTGGGCTCCTTATCAACGTATTGGTCGCCTAATTACTGAACAAATTAATAAATGGGCAACCAGCAAAGATGCCGATATCGAAAAAACCGGTACGCAAGTCTTACAAAATCCAGATACCAAATTTGATATTGGTAAAAGCGTGGGTATATTTGCCGCAATTGGCTTAGCACTTGGTGCAATTGGTACTGCTTTAGCGACCATTTTCCAAGCACTATTTTCATTAAGCTGGTGGCAACTTCCTTTGGTTATTATTGGATTATTTGTCATTATATCGGGGCCTTCTGTGATTTTAGCTTGGTTAAAATTAAGACACCGTACACTTGGACCACTTCTTGAAGCATCCGGTTGGGCAATTAATGGGCAAGTGAAAATAAACTTATTATTAGGTGGATTACTCACTAGTAAAGCAGAATTACCGAAGAATGCAAAACGTAATTTACGTGACCCAATGAGAAAACGTCGTAATAAATTTGCTATTGTATTTTGGATAGCTTTAGTATTAGGTATTGGTATAACAGGTGGGTGGTTATGGCATAAAGGTCATATAACACACTTTATAGAACAACAAAAGCAAGAACTTATACAAAAAACCACAGACACAGAAAAACAATAAAAACAAATCTATCATTATCGCCGATAGTGTCGGCGATAATGATGGTATCTTAATGTTGATAAACAGGGAATTGCCGACATATCGCTAATACTTTTTCTTTTACGACTTGGATCGTTTGTTCATCATCAATATTATCTAATACATCGCAAATCCAATTAGCCAATTCACGAGACTCCGACTCTTTAAATCCTCGCCTTGTAATCGCAGGTGAACCAATACGAATACCAGATGTGACAAAAGGACTTTGCGGATCTTTTGGCACACTATTTTTATTCACGGTGATATTTGCACTTCCTAATGCTGCGTCAGCTTCTTTACCTGTAATTTTTTTATCGACTAAATCAATCAAAAATAGATGATTGTGTGTTTCACCAGAAACGACTTTATAGCCCCGTTTTAAAATCACATCAACCATTGCTTGTGCATTTTTAACGACTTGTTGTTGGTATTGTTGATAAGCTGGTTCCATTGCTTCTTTCAATGCCACCGCTTTTGCTGCAATGACATGCATTAAAGGCCCACCTTGCGCACCAGGAAATACCGATGAATTTAATTTTTTATAAAGATCTTCACTACCACCTTTTGCCAAAATTAATCCGCCTCTTGGTCCACCAAGGGTTTTATGGGTTGTTGTGGTAACCACATGCGCATAAGGAACAGGATTTGGATAAACACCTGCTGCCACTAAACCTGCAACATGCGCCATATCCACAAATAAATAAGCACCCACACTATCAGCAATTTCACGCATACGCTTCCAGTCAACAATACCAGAATAAGCAGAAAAACCGCCAATAATCATTTTAGGTTTTGACTCATTAGCAATGGTCGCTAACTGTTCATAATCAATACGACCTGCCTCATCAACACCATAGGCAACAACATGATAAAGCTTGCCTGAAAAACTAACCGGTGCACCATGGGTTAAATGACCACCTTCAGATAAATTCATACCCAGTACTGTATCGCCAGGATTTAATAACGCGGTATAAACAGCAAAGTTAGCTTGCGAACCTGAATGGGGTTGTACATTGGCATAATCAGCACCAAATAACGTTTTTGCTCTTTCAATAGCCAATTTTTCAACAATATCGACATATTCACAACCACCGTAGTAACGTTTACCTGGATACCCTTCTGCATATTTATTGGTTAACTGGGAACCTTGTGCTTGCATTACTCTTGGGCTGGCATAATTCTCGGATGCAATTAATTCAAGATGATCTTCTTGACGTTGTTCTTCACCCTTAATGGCATCCCACAACTCCTTGTCATAATCGGCAATAGTCATTTCTTTACTAAACATTTTGACTCCTTATTTTCAATTACATTGGCTTTTAGGCTGTTGGTTAACTTTACGCTTAAAAATCACGATGAATTATCCTTACCTATCCAACATTTTATTTCAATCTTTTTTATGAGTTATAAATAATATTTATAGAAATAAGATTATAAAAATCTTGATAGGCTA
The DNA here is from genome assembly GCF_026536645.1 of Gilliamella sp. B3801. NCBI lineage: Bacteria > Pseudomonadati > Pseudomonadota > Gammaproteobacteria > Orbales > Orbaceae > Gilliamella > Gilliamella sp. B3801. The sequence continues at coordinate 73,043 of NZ_JAFNNR010000003.1, read as the reverse complement.
AATATCCGATTAATTCACCAAACGGTTATAATTTAACCTTAACAAAAAAATGTGATTTTTTAATTTATTTGTTGATAAATAACAGATTAATTACACTCAAAATTGTCAGTTAACAGCATTCTATCTGGCTATTGAGATAAAAATACTCGCTGCTTTTTATTTTTCATAATATTAAGTATATACTTATGCAAAAGTTAATCATTGAGTATTTTGTTCTATGCCACTTTCGACATTAATTGTTTTACCTCTTTTAATTATTACCGTCGTGGTTGCCTCTTTTTTTAAACGCAAAAAGTGGCAACTGCTGGTGATCAGCCTGTTGACAGTTTTTGTAGTCATGGAGTTAACCTCAATCTATTTTAGTGGCGGCTTTATAGACTACCAGTTTTACGTCAATTTAAATATCAATGACATTATACAAGGGTTATTCATTTTTAAATTACAAGCACTCTTGGTGATTGTTGTTTTTTTGGGTTTTGTATTTTTACTGTTTAAGTTAGCGAGTTTATTTAAGCGAAAATGTCATCCATTACTTCGTTTGGTATTGGCTATGATTGCCATTATTAGCATCAGTTATCACAATGGACCGTTAAGCCGTTTATACGAAATTTATCAAGTGACAAACGCACCTCGTGAATCATTCGAACAAGCACTACAAACGCTCAATATGACAGATTACACTAATAAAAATCAGTTAATTAGTCATAAAGGAAAAAATATTGTCATCATTTCGTTAGAATCGTTTGAACAAGGTTTTTTAGATTTTGCGGATATCACACCGCATTTAAGACAATTACGTCAAACATATACTTTCTTCCCGAATATGCCAATGAGTGTTGGTAGTAGCTGGACAACTGCATCAATGTATACTTACATGACAGGCGTGCCTTTTTTAATTGGTGGGTACTCAACTTCGCCATTGATGAAAAGCAATCAAACCCAATTAATCAGTTTAGGGGATGTACTGAAACAGGCAGGCTACCAAACACGCTATGTTATGGCTGGCCCTGATTTTGCAGGTATTGGACATACCGCTGAATTACTTGGTTTGAAAGTGATTTCTGAAAAAAACTATATAGGTCAGTATCCCAATGCACCTTTTGGATTATATGACAAAGATATTTTTGATATCGCCAAAAAACAAATTAATGATATGAATGAAGCAAATCAACCTTTTGCGCTATTCATTTCAACTGTTTCAACCCATGCCCCTAACGGATTTTATGATGAACGAATGACATCGGTTATCACACCTAAAGAAGATAATATGTCATTTGTTGCTGCCTCACTGGATTATAACGTTGGACAATTTATCCAATATTTAGAGCATAATGGATTGCTCGAAGATACGGTCTTTTATATTTTTCCGGATCACTTAATGATGGGTTCGGGTACCCCTACTATTCATCGCCTATCTGAAAAAGAGCGTCAACTTTATTTATTAACCAATGCTAAACCTGAAAATTTACATAAATCACCCGATCAAACAATCTATCAAATTGATTTACCAAGATTGATTTTAAATGGTGCTCAAATTAAAAGTAATGCTAAATTTTTAACTGATTATTTAACCCAAACCGACATGGATAAAAAACAGTTTATTGAACAAAATAAATCTAAAATCGCAACGTTAAATCACTCAGCTGAATACGTTAAATAGGTCAAACATGACACTTGATACCATGATCATAGTCACTACCGTCAGTTTTTTGGGAATGATTTCGCCCGGACCTGATTTTTTTCTAGTGCTAAAAAATAGTTTAAGTTATAACCGAAAAATAGCACTACTCACGTGTTTGGGTGTCATTATCGCCATATTAATTCATATGAGTTATTGTGTTGCGGGAATCGCAGTGCTGATTACCGCAACACCCTTGCTTTATAATGCATTACGTTATGTTGGTGCTGTATACCTAATCTGGATAGGCATAAAAGCACTACTTGCCAAAAATAGTGGTACTCGTTATCTAAATTGTGAATCACATGGTAGGATGATCTCATCTGGCACAGCGTTTATTCAAGGCTTTTTATGTAATTTACTTAATCCTAAAGCTACTTTGTTTTTTCTCGCTATATTTACTCAGGTACTTAGTGCTGATTCAACGCTCATTGACAAATTATTAGTGGCACTGATAATTTGGGTAGAAGCGATTTTTTGGTGGCCATTTGTTGTCTTTATTTTTCAAACCCGATCGGTACAACGATGTTACAGTAAAATTCAGTTCATCATTGATAAAATTCTGGGTATCATTATAATCGCACTGGGAATAAAAGTAGCTTTAGGTGGTTAATGCCTCGTTATTTTCCAAATTCTAATACTTAATCGATCATAAATTTATAAGAAACATGATTGACGTAAAAATTAACTCGCTTTCTTTTTGAATATTTCTCTGTTACTTGCTACACTGTTAGCTATCTAATATATATTATTATTTTCAATTTTACTTATTGAAGATCATAAATGGCACAAATACCTTCTAAAAACTCCATAGGTTAATTGAAATGGATAAATTATTAAAATATGGTCGTGAACTTCTTGAATTGGAAATTCATGAAGCTCAAAAGTTACCTAATCGCCTAGGTGAAGACTTTATTACAGCTTGCCAGCTTATTTTAACTGCAAAAGGAAAAATTGTCGTATCGGGTATTGGAAAATCGGGACATATCGGAAAAAAGATTTCTGCTTCTTTAGCCAGTACTGGTAGCCCTTCTTTTTTTATGCATCCCTCCGAAGCGCTACATGGCGATTTAGGAATGGTAAGCGAAAATGATGTAGCAATACTAATTTCTTATTCGGGACGAGCAAAAGAGTTTAATTTTATACTCCCTATACTTGCTTCGATGAAAGTACCGGTGATTGCCATAACTGGCGGTTTAGACTCACCCTTAGCTAAAGCGGCTCAAGCCGTAATTGATATATCGATCGAAAAAGAAGCGTGTCCTATGGGGCTAGCACCTACTTCGAGTTCGACAAATACATTATTAATGGGTGATGCGCTGGTCATAGCCGTCATGCGAGCCCGAGGTTTTAATGAAGAAGATTTTGCTCGTTCACATCCGGCAGGCAGTTTGGGTGCGAAATTACTTAATCAAGTAAAAGATGTCATGAGAACGGGAGATTTAATTCCAAAAGTTCCCCATACTGCAACAGTACTTGAAGCTATGCTTGAACTCAGCCGTACAGGTGTGGGATTAGTTGCAATATGTCAGGATAATAATAAAATTATTGGCGTATTTACTGACGGGGATTTGCGTCGATTATTATTAAAAAATGGCACATTACAAGACAGTATTGAAGCTGTGATGACAAGTCCTGGTTATAGAATACCCGCAAGTTGGAAAGCAACAGAAGCTTTAAAATCATTTAATTATCACAATATTACTGCTGCACCAGTTGTGAATAACGAAGGTGAATTAGTCGGTGCATTAAATATTCACGATTTGCATCAAGCAGGAATTAGCTAAAACTATTAATAAATACCTATTGCAAAAAGGGGCTTTCTATTGAGATAATTACCAACCTAAATTTTTGTCGTTAGACGGAGATACAAGAAAAGTTACACAATTAACTGCTTGTGAAAAGAAAGATCACGGTCAGTTAATATTGTGTTGTAAATTTTAACCAAAATTAATAGATGATGAAACTACAATGGCAGAAAAGCGAAATATTTTTCTAATTGGCCCAATGGGGGCAGGAAAAAGCACAATAGGTCGACAAATTGCACAACAGTTAGGCATGGAGTTTTTTGACTCTGATCAAGAGATCGAAAAACGAACGGGTGCCGATATTGCTTGGATTTTTGACTTAGAGGGTGAAGACGGATTCCGCGCCAGAGAAGAAAAAGTCATTAATGAATTGACTGAAAAACAAGGTGTAGTACTCGCGACAGGCGGTGGATCGGTTCTATCAAAAGAGACACGTAATCGTTTATCTGCTCGTGGGATAGTGGTCTATCTTGAAACAACCATTGAAAAACAGATGGCAAGAACTCAAAAAGACAAACGGCGTCCATTATTACAAGGAGGAAATACCCCTCGAGAACTCTATGAAGAGCTTGCTGATGAACGTGAACCACTTTATCAAGAAATTGCTGATATCACTATTAAGACAGATGAACAAAGTGCTAAAGGTGTAGCTGGTTATATCATCGATAAAATAGAGCAAATTTAAGCTACTTATTATCAAGATAATGACTGATACTGAAATAGTAATAGTGTAGATGTCAAGTTAAGGAGTAAATATGCGTGTAGATAAAGATGACCGTTATATATCAGAAAAAGCGAATAAAGACTCTACAACTTCATTCAAATTACCAAGTTTTCTTAATTATTTTTCCAAGAAAAAATTAATTATTCTTGGTTCTGCTATGGTAATCTTTTTCTTAACGCTAAGTTTTGTGATATTAAGTTCTTCAACAGAAAATGAACCAACATCATTGACGTCGCCTGACGTCAATGGTTATTCATCAACAAATATTGAAAACAGCAACAACGCTCAATCTTTAACTGATGAGTTAAACGCATCAAGTAACACACAAACCACCGATTCAAGTTTATTACCCAACTCTACAACTGCTTCAAGATCGAATCAATCATTAGACAGTCAAGAGCCACTAACCAGTAATAGTAATATTGTGGATGAATCAAGGAAAGCTCGTAATCAATCAAATGATTCGACTATAAAAAAACCAACAACATCGTCCCTTTCTGAGAAAAATGGAGCGAATAGTCATAATACTATTTCAAGTCATAACGGAAACAGGAATAAAAACAATACTATTTATATTAAAGATGATGAATACACTATTCAACTTAGTGCTTCATCATCTATTGAAAACTTAAAAAAATTTGTTGAAAAAAATAATATTACTCATTACCAAATTTACGAAACTAAACGTAATAACAGTAAATGGTTTATTTTGATTAAAGGTATATATAAATCATCAGATGAAGCCAAAAAGGCTATAAAATCTTTACCTAGTGCTTTACAAAAGGATAATCCATGGGTCAAATCTGGTGCATCTGTGAATAAAGAAAAAGCTGAAAAATAAAGGATATGGTTCATTTATCCTACCAAAGACAAAATAGGAGTATCCTTTGAAAAAACAACGAGCCTTTTTAAAATGGGCTGGAGGAAAATATGAGCTTGTGGACACCATTAGGCAGTATCTACCAGAAGGAGATCAACTGATTGAACCTTTTGTTGGTGCAGGTTCGGTCTTCTTAAATACCAATTATAAAAGCTACCTTTTAGCTGATATTAACCATGATTTAATTGAATTATTCAATTTATTGAAATCAAAACCAAATGAGTTTATTAATGATCTAAAAATATTTTTCCAACCTCAGAACAATAAGCCTGAGGCATTTTATCAACTACGAGACGTATTTAATTATAGTAAAGATCAGTATTTACGATCGTTATTATTTATTTACTTAAATCGTCATTGCTATAACGGTCTATGTCGTTATAACAACAGTGGACTTTTTAATGTGCCTTTTGGTCGCTATAAAACAATCTATTTTCCTGAGAAAGAGCTAAACTTTTTTGCAAAAAAAGCACAAAATGCGGAATTTATCTGTGCCCCATACCAAGAGGTCATGAAAAAAGCAAAGAAAAATTCTGTGATATACTGTGATCCGCCCTATTTATCGCCAAATGATTCGGCTGGATTTACGGCATATTATTCAAATAATTTTGGCTATGAAGAACATAAAAAACTCTCTAAATTAGCCGAAAAAATGGCTTATAAAAACAATATTCCAGTGCTTGTATCCAATCATGATACTGATTATACAAGAACGTTATATAGTAAAGCTCGCCACCTTTATCGAGCTGAAATGCGACGCTCAATAAGCTGTGATGGTGAAGGTCGAAAAAAAATTGATGAAATATTAGCGCTATACAAATAATCCTAAAAACATTTGAGTATTGGCTTGTATGATTAGAGGTATGTTATGAAAGAGTTTATTATTGCACCGTCAATACTTTCAGCAAATTTTGCTTGTTTAGGTGAAGAAACCCAAAAAGTGATTGAAGCAGGGGCTGATGTAATTCATTTTGATGTCATGGACAATCACTTTGTGCCTAATTTGACAATGGGGTCAATGTTTTGCCAAGCACTACGTGACTACGGAATAAAAGCCCCAATCGATGTCCATTTAATGGCATCCCCTGTCGAAGAACTTATTGTCTCTTTTGCAAAAGCTGGAGCTAGCAATATCTCTATTCATCCCGAAGCAACGATTCATCTTGACCGAACGTTGCAACTTATCAAAGATCATGGTTGTACCGCTGGTTTAGTTTTTAATCCGGCTACTCCGTTAGATCATTTAGATTATGTAATGGATAAAATTGATATTGTGTTATTAATGGGAGTTAATCCTGGTTTTGGTGGGCAATCTTTTATCCCGTCAACATTAAAAAAATTACGACAAGTTAAACAACGTATTATTGAATCAGGGCAAAAAATCAGACTTGAAATTGATGGCGGCGTCAAAGTTGAAAATATTGCAGAAATAGCCCAAGCAGGCGCTGATATGTTTGTTGCAGGGTCTGCCATATTTGGTCAGCCTGATTATAAATCAGTTATTGATGCCATGCGAAAAGCATTAGCAGGAGTAAAATATGCCTAAACTGGATGACATTCAAGCAATAGCATTTGATCTGGATGGCACACTCGTTGATAGTGTACCCGGACTTGCATTAGCAATTCAGCAAATGCTTGCCGACTTACAATTACCTACTGTTAGCAAAGATCAAGTTAAAAATTGGGTAGGTAATGGCATCGATGTTATGTTAGAACGTACCTTTAAAGCAATCGATATTACCCCAACAGCAGAATTGTTTAGTCAAGCTAAAAATTGCTTTAATCAGCATTATGATAAAGTTATCGATGCAGAAACAAAACTCTTTCCACATGTTAAAGAGACCTTAAAAGTGCTTTATGATAATCATTATCCATTAGCACTTGTTACCAATAAACCTGCACAATTTTTACCTGCTTTATTAGAATCATTAGGCATTAAAGAATATTTCAAACTGGTGCTAGGTGGCGGTGATGTTATCAAGCTAAAACCTCATCCTGCCCCACTTTATCAGGTTATGGCAACGTTTGGGCTCTTTTGCGATCAATTACTATTTGTTGGTGACTCGAAAAATGATATCACCGCAGCAAAGAATGCTAACTGCCCTACTGTTGCGTTAAGTTACGGTTACAACTATGGTGTATCCATAGCGACCAGTGACCCCGATTTTTTGTTTGACGATTTCAAAGATATATTAACCTTGTTACCACTGCCTAAAGCTGAGGCAAAAAAATAAGAATGAATAGATTAGGAATAAAATATGAGTAAACCGATTGTATTTAGTGGCGCTCAGCCATCAGGGGAATTAACACTTGGCAACTATTTGGGAGCCTTAAAAAATTGGGTCGCTTTACAACAAGAATACGATTGCGTTTATTGTATTGTAAATCAACATGCCATCACAGTACGCCAAGATCCACAGAAGCTACGCAAAGCAACGCTCGATACCATGGCGCTTTATTTAGCATGTGGCATTGATCCTCAAAAAAGCACTATATTTGTACAATCTCATGTACCTGCTCATGCTGAATTAGGGTGGGCATTAAACTGTTACACTTATTTTGGTGAACTCAGTCGCATGACCCAATTCAAGGATAAATCATCACGACACGCTGAAAATATTAACGCAGGGCTTTTTGATTATCCTGTATTAATGGCAGCTGACATTTTATTATATCAAGCTAATTTAGTACCGGTGGGTGACGATCAAAAACAACATCTCGAACTATCACGTGATATTGCAATGCGCTTTAATGCCCTGTATGGTGACATTTTTACTGTTCCTGAACCCTTTATCCCTAAAGTTGGTGCAAGAGTAATGTCTTTACAAGACCCAACGAAAAAAATGTCTAAATCCGATGAAAATCGAAACAATGTGATTGGCTTACTTGAAAATCCTAAAGACATCGAGAAAAAAATCAAACGAGCGATGACCGATTCTGATGAACCGCCTGTTGTACGTTATGATTTAAAAAATAAAGCTGGTGTATCAAATTTATTAGATATATTAACTGGCGTAACAGGAAAACCAGTCACCGAACTTGAAAAAGAGTTTGAGGGTAAAATGTATGGACATCTTAAAACGGAAGTGGCGACACAAGTGATTGATATGATAAGTCACTTACAAGCACAATATCACCAATATCGTGATGATGAAGATTACCTCTATTCAATCATGAAAGAAGGCGCTGAAAAAGCTCGAGCTAAAGCGGATATCACATTGAAAAAGGTCTATGACGCTATCGGTTTTGTATAGTCTGAAATCAAAAAAACATGATTATTATTAACACTAAACAGTATTAATTAGCTTTGATATAGGCATTGATTATCCTAATGACAATCAATCCGATGAAAGCCATTTAATTAAAATAGGTTAGTTATGAAGATTATCATTCTTGGGGCAGGACAAACAGGCAGTGCGCTTGCAGAATATCTTGTTACTGAAAAACAAAACGATGTCACTGTTGTCGATGAAGATCATGATAAATTGCAATCTTTGCAAGAACGCTTTGATTTACAAGTTATTTGTGGAAAATCATCTTATCCACAAGTATTAGAGAGTGCTGGCGCGGAATCGGCTGATATGCTTGTTGCCGTTACCAACTCTGATGAAATCAACATGATGGCATGTCAAATAGGGCATGTCATGTTTAATATTCCGCAAAAAGTGGCGCGTATCCGCGCACCGGAATACAATGATGAAAGATATCCTTTTTTTAATAAAGAGTGTATCAATATCGACCATATCATTGCACCAGAAAACCTTATTACCAACCATATCAGTCATCTTGTTCAATATCCAGGCGCATTACAATTTGCCTCATTCAACGATACCCGTGTATGTCTAGTCGCTGTTATGGCATATTATGGTGGCGCGCTAGTTGGCAGTGAGCTATCAGAACTTAAAGAACATCTTCCGCATGTTGAAGCTAGAGTCGTTGCTATCTACCGTAAAAATCGCTTTATTCGTCCTCTAGGTTCCACCTTAATTGAAGCTGGTGATATGGTGTATTTTATTACTCCGCCAACCAATATCAAAGCCGTGACCAGTGAGCTACAACGTTTAGAAAAACCTTATAAACGAATTATCATTAGTGGCGGTGGCGGCATTGCGCTTGCACTGGCTAAGCGTTTAGAAAATGATTATCAAGTCAAACTAATTGAACGCAATGCCGAACGAGCAGAACTCATTGCTGAACAGTTACTTAATACCACGGTATTACATGGCGAATCATCAGACCAAGAATTGCTATCCCAAGAACAGATTGAACTGACAGATCTTTTTATTGCGGTAACCGGCGATGATGAATCCAATATTATGTCATCGATGTTAGCGAAAAGAATGGGCGCAAAAAAAGTCATCGTTTTAATCCAAAAACAAGCTTACCTAGAACTCATTAATGATAGTGTGATTGATATTGCTATTTCACCTCAACACGCCACTATTTCTGAACTTTTAAGTCATGTCAGACAAACAGGCATCGTCAAAGTTGTATCACTACGACAAGGCGAATCTGAAATTGTGGAAATCGTTGCGCATGGTGATAAAGAAAATTCAAAACTGGTCGGAAAAAACATCAATGGATTAAAGCTACCGTCTGGGGCAACAATCGGCGCAGTTGTACGTGATGAAGATGTTATTATTATCAACACGGATTTAACGATTGAAGAGAATGATCACCTAATTATTTTCTTGCCGGATAGAAGAGCGATTACCGATATCGAAAAATTGTTACAATAACATTTAAATCGAAATTTTCTATTATACAAACTTGTTAAAAGCCAATAGGCAGTTCATAATATAAGCATAATTTTGACTCGGGGTGTTTTTTATTCATTAAAAAACTGAGAGTTTACCCGTTGAACCTGATCTGGATAACACCAGCGTAGGGAAGTCTAGCCATTCAACTTTACAATAGGCAAATTCTTCCCGATAAATCAAATAAGGAATGAACATGTCAGTAACCACATCGCTTCAAATCACACAAGTTACACCTTTTATTAATCTTGTCAAAACGCAACGCCCATTAGTTCATTGTATAACAAATGATGTTGTACAAAATTTTACTGCTAATGTCCTACTTGCTATTGGAGCTTCACCAGCAATGATTATTGCTGAACAAGAAGTGGCTGAATTTGTTAAAATTGCTAATAGTTTACTGATTAACATCGGTACAATTAATCACAATACCGCCAAAAGTATGCTACTTGCAGCAAGCCAAGCTCAACAAAGCCAAACTCCATGGGTACTTGATCCTGTTGCCGTTGGTTCGGCACTTGTTTATCGTACCGAAATTGCGTATCAATTATTATCATTTAAACCCACCGTTATTCGTGGCAATGCTTCGGAAATCTTAGCGCTAAGCGGTCAATTTGCATCATCAAAAGGCCCGGACAGTCAAGACTCGACAAAATCCGCTTTACAATATGCAAAACAATTGGCACAAGACTACCAGACTATCATCGCCATGACTGGTGACATTGATTATATTACTGATGGTCATACGACTTACGCTATAGCAGGCGGTGATATTGCTTTAACCAAAATTACCGGAACAGGCTGTTCCTTATCTGCTATGGTTGCAGCGTTTATTGTAAATTCAACCGATCCACTTTTAGCCACAGCAGCCGCTTGCTTTATGATGAAAAAAGCTGGAGAAAAGGCAAATAAACAGCTTGGATTAGGCAGTTTTGCCGTATCGTTATTAGATCAATTATCACTATTTTATTCATCATACTAATAGGGACGTAGCATGCAGAAAAAGTTGGATCTTACTCTCTATTTAGTGCTCGATCCGACACTATGTGGAGGAATCAGTGGCATGGTAGATACCACCAAAATTGCCGTTGCCAACGGTGTAACCGCCGTACAATTACGATCAGAACAAGAATTGACAGGCAAAGATTGGTATAAAGCTGCTTTAGCCTTGAAAGAAGCACTCAGTCAGACATCGGTACCGCTATTGATTAATGATCATGTGGATATTGCTTTAGCTGTCGATGCAGATGGTGTGCATGTTGGTCAAAATGATTTGCCCGTTGATGTAGCTCGCCGATTGATCGGTAAAAATAAATGGTTAGGACTATCTGTTTCGAATCAGCAACAACTTGAAACCGTGCCTTGGCAAAACGTCGATTATATTGGAATTGGTCCTGTCTATCCGACCTCGACCAAGAAAGATGCTTCCTCGGCACTTGGTATTGAGCAGTTAACTCAATTAGTCAAAACCAAACATTGCCCTGCTGTTGCCATTGGTGGTATCGACGTAACAAAAGTTACAGAAATAATACAAACAGGAATTGAAGGCGTTGCAGTCGTATCGGCTATTTGTGGTCAATCCAATATTGAACAAGCAACCACCTTACTAATCAATAAAATAAATCAAGCTAGATAGGAAGCAACATCATGACAATTACAGCCCTAACTATTGCTGGTTCAGATCCCAGTGGGGGAGCTGGCATCCAAGCCGATCTCAAAACGTTTTCGGCACTTGGTGCGTATGGCATATCTGTCATTACCGCGTTAACCGCACAAAGTACCCAAGGTGTTGATGCGGTATTGGCAATTCCCACCGAATTTATCGAAGCAGAATTTAACACCTTATATCAAGATATCCACATTGATAGTGTCAAAATTGGTATGCTAATGAATAAAGAAATTGTCACAACTGTCTATCAGTTATTAAAAAATCATCCTATACCATCGATTGTACTTGATACAGTTATGATCGCTAAAGGGGGGCATGCACTTTTAAAACCCGATGCCATTACCGCCATTCGAGAACAATTATTGCCATTAGCAACAATTATTACACCTAACTTACCCGAAGCCGCAGCGCTTTTAGATTGTGATGAAGCGAAAAATGAAGATGAGATGCTAAAACAAGGGCAAGATTTACTTAAACTAGGTTGTAAAGCGGTTCTAATGAAGGGAGGGCACTTAGCCAGTCAAGAAAGTCCCGATTATTTAATTACCTCAGACCAAACAATCCGGATGACATCGCAAAGAATTCAAACGAAAAATACGCACGGTACAGGTTGTACCTTATCAGCCGCTATTGCGGCTTTATTACCTAAAAACAGCTTAGAACACGCGGTTAAACAGGCGAAAGAATATCTTCACGGAGCCATACGACATGCTGATGATTTAAATATTGGTAAAGGGATTGGACCAACACATCACTTTTATCGTTGGTGGTGATTCAAAAACACAATTGACGCATATTTGCGAACACTCTCTTCAAATTTTTCAAAATATGAGTGATTAAAAGAGGATGTAAAGTAGGTTTTGGACGTTTTAAACGTGTTAATGAAAACAGATAAATAAAAAAACTAACGTCCAAATTTGTTTGCTTTAATATAGGTTAATTAATATGAAATACCTACAAATTCATACCCAGCTTCATTGATAGCCGCTATAGCGGCTTCTTGTGAAATGGTCCCGCCTTCGATATCAACTTCATGTTTAGCCAAATCAATCGTTACTTTCGCTTTTGGATCAATATCGTTAATCGCTTTAGTAATCGTATTAACACAATGCTGACAACTCATATTATCGACAATTAATTTCATAGTTGACCTCTCTTTTCAATTAAATCTTATCAGAATTCGGATCGCCCAAATTAGCGTAGGCTTTATAATTGTGTTCGATCCATTGACCCGCATTATTACTCGTTTGATAATAATCAAGCCCAGTAATTTTCATCATACTTTGTGGGAAACAAAAAAGATTGCGTACAGTAAAAAATGAAGCTAAATTTTTTGAAACGTCCACAATATTGTTTGTAAAAAGCATGCTTCAGTTACAAAGCCACAATGACATTATTTCTTTTATCATACACAATTTTTTATTCTGATAAAACTGGCTCTGACATATTATCATTTTGCGTATAAGGTATTGGCTTTGACATATCAAATTATTGCGTGAATGTTGCGAATATTTTTTTGTTCAACGTTGTCATCGCAATACTTTTTAAAACTAGAATTTGTCAGGCATGACTTTTATCGTTTCGATTTACTCATTTACGTGATTCACTTTAGCTTCAAATAAACTGGAATTTATAGGACACAAATAAAAACATCTCAATCATCTTTTCATGTTCAACACTTGGAATCATTATCAGATAACAAACTGAACAATCTAGAATTAATAGCATCATTTTCACTAATAGTGAATGGTTAACAATCTAAGTTTATCCATGGTTATCATAATTTAAAACGCCAAGATAATTTTTTTATAGAAAAATTTATTCATGCATTTAATTTATTTACTCTCTGAATTAACAACAAAAAATGCTATAAATCCAGAACTTCTTTGACACTATTGCTTGTTAAACGTTATACTAAAGGCGATATTTTGTACATCTGAATAGTTAAGCACTTTTTTCAAAAGCAGTTTAAACATAGGGGGGTGTAATTTGGGTATCTTAAATAATATTTTTTCTAAAATCTTTCCAAGTGCTCAAGCGGCTGTCGGTAATGTCGCTGATGCCGTTAAAAATCAAGTCAACAGCATTACCGGTCATGATAAAGATGCCGCGTCAAATAATCAGAATCAAGACCAAAATCAAAATCAACAACATTCAGACAACCAAACGCCCATTTCGGACGTGGATGTGATGTCAATTCTTAATAATTTAGCGAGCAAATTTCCTGAAAAACTTAATTGGAAAACATCGATTGTTGATCTTTTAAAATTATTAGGAATAGACAATAGTCTAGATGCTCGTAAAAGATTGGCAAAAGAACTTAATTACACGGGTAGTACAGATGATACCGCTGCAATGAATACTTGGTTAATTAAAGAAGTATTTAAACGAATTGCCGAAAAAGGCGGTAATATTACCCATCTATTTTCTTAATCAAAGATTGTTACGTGATTTGTTATCCACCTGGTCTTCGGGTGGATTTTTTATATAGCATATTGTAATTCGTTCGACTCAATCAACGGCATTACGCTTTAAACGAGTGTAATCGATTCATTGCGGCTTCAAAGCTTTGTGATAATAAAATATCCGTGCAACGTGCAGATTCATCAATCGCTTTATCTATTAGTTCTTGCTCGGGCTTAGAAGGTTTATTTAACACAAAACCGACCACTTTATTTTTATCACCCGGATGCCCGATACCGATTCTTAATCGATAAAAATTTGGATTATTGCCTAATTTGCTAGCAATATCTTTCAAACCATTGTGACCACCATGACTTCCGCCAAATTTAAATTTCGCAATACCCGGATTTAAATCAAGTTCATCATGAGCAACTAAAATTTCTTCGGGTTTTATCTGATAAAATGAAGCCATCGCTTGAACAGCTTTACCACTTAAATTCATAAACGTGGTAGGCACTAATAAACGTATGTCATGTCCTGCGATATTGATACGTGAACTATAACCAAAAAATTTAGGATCATTTTTTAACGGTTGTTGATAACGTTGTGCAAGCAAATCAACATACCATGCCCCTGCATTATGTCGAGTTTGGGCATATTCATTTCCAGGATTGGCCAGTCCTACAATAAGTTTTATGGTTGTCATGATGTTTTAATTGTTAGCTGTTGTTACTTGAAGATGTTAAATTAAAAAGCCCCAAAAAACGGGGCATCTTTATCATTAAAAATCAATTATTGATGGAACATTGCAGAAATCGATTCTTCGTTGCTTATGCGACGAATTGCTTCTGCTAACATTCCTGATAATGTTAATTGACGTACATTTTTCAATGCTTTAACTTCCGCTGTTAATGGAATAGTATCACAAACGACTATTTCATCAATGGCTGAGTTTTTAATATTACTGACGGCTTTACCCGAGAAAATCGGATGCGTTGCGTAGGCAAATACTCTTTTAGCACCACGTGCTTTTAATGCATCAGCGGCTTTGCAAAGCGTTCCTGCTGTATCAATCATATCATCGACTAAAATACAATCTCTATCAGCAACATCACCAATAATATTCATCACTTCAGCTTCATTCGCTCGTTGACGTCGTTTATCGATGATCGCCATATCGGTGTCATTTAACAGTTTTGCAATAGCACGAGCTCGCACCACCCCACCAATATCCGGAGAGACAACAATTGGGCGTTCAAAATCACGTTGAAGCATATCTTCTAAAATCACAGGGCTACCAAATACATTATCCACTGGCACATCAAAAAAACCTTGGATCTGTTCAGCATGAAGATCAACCGTTAATACTCTATCAACACCGACAGTTGATAAAAAGTCAGCAACCACTTTAGCTGTGATCGGAACCCGTGCAGAACGCACTCGACGATCTTGTCTAGCATAACCAAAATAAGGAATAACAGCGGTAATACGACCTGCAGATGCTCGACGCATTGCATCAATCATAACAAGCAATTCCATTAAATTATCATTGGTTGGTGCACAAGTTGATTGAATGATAAAAACATCCTCACCACGGACATTTTCATTAATTTGAACGTTCACTTCTCCATCGCTAAAACGACCAACAACAATATCACCAAGAGAAGTATAAAGACGATTAGCTATACGCTTTGCTAGCTCAGGTGTAGCATTGCCAGCAAAAAGCTTCATATCAGGCACGAGAAATCCTCAAGCATGTAATCATGATTACGTATCCGTAATCGGTTAAATCGGAGTGACAATTATATAATCATTTGGTGATCATGCTCAACCACATTATAAAAAATTATCAAAATAATTTAACCTGCCTAGCAAAATAGTGTAAGAGTCCATGGGTAATCAATATGTTTTTTGACGTCAACTTAAAATCGAGTAAACTAAGTAATCATCGCTATTTTAGGGTAGCTTTCAATTAGTTTAAATCAATTTTACAACACAAGTAGATAATCTAATGGCAGAACAATTACATACAGATATTGAAGAACAAAAACCGAAACGAACAATACGCAGTTTTGTGCTACGACAAGGTCGTTTGACCAAAGGTCAAGAACAAGCATTACAAAATTTATGGCCCGTCTTTGGTGTCGAATATAATGCGGGATCGCCCATTCACTTTGAACCTAATCAACACGTCGTTTTAGAGATTGGATTTGGTATGGGCGCATCACTCATCGAAATGGCAAAAAATGCCCCCGAGAAATCTTTTTTAGGTATTGAAGTACATAAACCGGGTGTCGGAGCTTGTTTAATGGCGATCGAAGAAAATCAATTATCAAACTTAAATGTGATGTGCCATGATGCAGTCGAAGTTTTAGAAAACATGATTGCAGATAATTCATTAGATAAGGTGCAAATATTCTTCCCTGACCCTTGGCATAAAGCAAGGCACAACAAGCGTCGAATTATTCAGCCTGCTTTTGTCGAACTTATCAGACGTAAATTAAAAGTTAATGGTATTTTACATCTAGCAACAGATTGGCAACATTATGCCGAACATATGCTTGAGCTGTTAAATCAAGCGACAGGTTATAAAAATTTATCATCAACAGGAGATTATATTCCAAGACCAGCAGACCGACCTATTACCAAGTTTGAAAAAAGAGGTCAAAATCTTGGTCATGGTGTTTGGGATTTACAGTATCAAAAACAATAACGTTATTAAGGAGCCGTTATGGAAAATCAAACTCTTGATTTCATTTATCATCGTCGTTCAATTCGTGCTTATAAACCCACCCCATTGACGCAAAAGCAAATAGCATCGATGATTCAAGCAGCACAATCGGCTCCGAGTTCTAACTTTCTTCAATGTTCAACCATTATTCGTATCACAGACAGTGATAAGCGAAAAAAATTAGCTCACTATTCAGGTGATCAAAATTATATTTATCAAGCTCCCGAATTTTGGGTGTTTTGTGCCGATTTTAATCGACATTTTCAAATTGATGCAACGATTCCTCTTGAACGAGCCGAACAACTTTTAGTCGGTTGTATTGATACCGCCTTGATGGCGCAAAATACGGTTATTGCAGCGCAATCGTTAGGATTAGGTACAGTCTATATTGGTGGTTTACGTAATAATATATCTGAAGTGACACAATTACTAGCCTTGCCAAAATATGTTATCCCCCTTTTTGGTCTCTGTATTGGGTATCCAGATCAAGAACCCGAAATGAAACCAAGATTACCGAGTGAATTAATCTTTTTCGAAAATCAATATCAACCAATCAATCAGACATTATTGGCACAGTATGATGAGCAAATAGAGGATTATTATCAAACTCGTAGTTCTAATCAAAAAGAAGGCGGATGGAGTAACAAAATAGCTGAAACGATCTACAAAGGACAACGAGAATTTATTCTCAACTATTTACATCAACAAGGCTGGGTGAAACAATAATGAACAATCACTATCAATTGGATAAAGTCGTCATATTAAGCCGACATGGAATCCGTACACCATTACAAAATACACTTGAATTTTTAGAACAAGCCACGCCGTTTAAATGGCCTAAATGGGATCATCCTTATGGTTATCTAACTACCCGAGGCGGTGCGCTAGAAGTTTATTTTGGACGATACTTAGCGACATGGCTTGAAAATCAACATATTCAATACCAAGCAACTTCTTCTGATGTGTTTGTGTATGCAAATAGTTTACAAAGAACCGTTGCTACAGCTCAATTTTTGACAGCAGGTGCTTTTGCCGGATATGACATCCCCATCAATCATAAATACCCTATTGAAAAAATGGATTCCATGTTTGATCCTAGTTTACGTAACGATTCTGACGAATTTAAACAAGCTGTTATTAAGGACATTGATGAAACTGTTACAGCAGAATCAATCTATAAAAATTTAGCGCCTGCTTATGAAATTTTAGCCGATATTTTAGACTATAAACATTCTAAATTTTATGCACAATATCAATGTGATTTAGCCGATATTCCTGTTGAAGTTTATTTGAAAAAGCATGAAGAACCTGCTCTGTTAGGTGCATTAGCGATTGGTGTTAGTGCAGTAGATGCATTTTTATTACAATATTATTCGGGCTTTCCCAAAGAACAGATTGCGTGGGGAAGAATCAACAGCCAAGCACAATGGCAACAACTTATTCAGATACGTAATCAATATCTAAACTTAGTCTGTCGAACTAAAACGCTTGCCAAACATTCCGCTGCAGAATTGATTAATATGATAAACAATCTTATGCATCATGATGATCGAAAAATTCATTTACTTGTGGGACATGATAGTACCATCGCTTCATTATTCGGCGCATTAGACTTTGAACATTATCAGTTACCGAATCAATATGAAACAACACCAATCGGTGGTAAGGTAATTTTACAACGTTTTCGTCATTTAGAGTCTGGAACACACTATTTTAAAGCCGAATACGTTTATCAAAGCTTTGAACAACTATTTACCGGTGCTCAAATCAGTATGAATAACCCACCACAACATTTTACGTTGCAGCTTAAAAATGCCATGCAAAATCAAGATGGATTTTATGACTGGCATGATTTTGAGCAGCGTTTAAACATGTTTAAAGGATGATTTAATCAATTCACTTCTCACGTCAGCATTTATCCTACATGGCGTGAGATGATTTTAACATTTAGCTCCCTGTTATGGTTAAATACCTCTGTTATATTATCTCACCTAATCACTAGCCCCTACCTTATCTTCAAGGAGTGGATAAAATAGATAAAAACGGCTTCTTGTTTGCCAATGTAATCGATACCATAAAAGTTATCTTATTTTCGCTCAACATGTAAACTGCATATTAACGCTATATTTCATTTCGTTATAAGCAGAATCGCCTCATGAATAAATTGATAATATTAAATAGAATAGAGTTATCTTCTTGGATTCTTTGAGTTGAATTAAAACATCGTCATCAACAAAACATCTTACTCATAAACAACAAAAATAATGTAATCGATTTCATAAAGTGTTATCTAGATCACTTTTTTCATTATTTTATGGTGATACTATCCACCATAAAAGAGAAGCAAGTTCATCCATAAAAAAATATGTAAACGATTTCCTAATGAATGAAGGTTCATTCAAATTCGATTAAAGGAAGTAAATTATGAATCAAAATACTAAGTCAGCAAGGCATAATAAGAATTATTGGATTTTCAGTTTTTATTTCTTTCTCTACTTTTTCATCATGGGTGCCTATTGCCCATTCTTTCCCGTTTGGCTGAAAATGAACGGGCTTGATGAAGCAAAAACTGGCTATGTTTTTTCGTTTATTTCATTTTTTGCACTACTCTTCCAACCTTTATTCGGTTTAATTTCAGATAAATTAGGACTAAAAAAACATCTCCTTTGGCTTATTACTCTACTGTTAGTCTTGTTTGGACCATTTTTTATTTATGTGTTAGGGCCACTTCTACAATTTAATGTTACTGTCGGTGCGATAGCTGGAGGGTTTTATCTTGGCATGGTTTTTAGTGGTGGTGCGCCTGCTATTGAAGCCTTAGTTGAAAAAATAAGCAGACGCAGTGGATTTGAATTTGGGCGTTGCCGTATGTTTGGCTGTTTTGGTTGGGCAATTTGTGCATCATTTGTTGGAATTATGATTTCGAAGAACATTAATGCGGTTTTTTGGCTCTGTTCTGGTTTTGCATTATTTCTACTTATTTTAGTGAAATTAGCCGATCCCGCTAAAACTTCCACCACCGATATCGTTGAACAAATGGGATTAAATAAGCCTGAATCCTTTAATTTTAAACTCGCAGTCGATTTATTAAAAATGCCGAAACTTTGGTGTTTTATGCTTTATATAATTGGCGTCGCCTGTACTTATGATGTTTTTGATCAGCAGTTTGCAAACTTTTTTACGTCGTTTTTTTCCAGTGAACAAGTCGGTCAAGAAGCCTTTGGTTATGTCACAACTCTCGGTGAAATTTTAAATGCAACCGTCATGTTTTTTGCTCCATGGATTGTGAAAAAAATTGGTAGCAAAAATACGTTATTAGTTGCCGGTGCTATTATGTCAATTCGTATAACTGGCTCAGCATTTGCCAGCAATGCAGTTGAAGTTATTATTCTAAAAACCTTACACATGTTTGAAGCGCCACTATTACTTGTCGGGGCATTTAAATATATTACAAAACACTTCCCTCTACGATTATCGGCAACCGTTTATTTGATTGCATTTTGTTTTGCTAAACAACTTTCAACGATGTTTATGTCCACACTTGCAGGTCTAATGTATGTCGAAATTGGATTTACAGGAGCCTATCTGGTGCTTGGTTTGATTGCATTTAGTTTTACATTTATTTCATCTTTCACTTTATCCGGACGAGGACCTTGGGATCTATTCATACCTAAAAATAAACACCCGTCTGAAATACAACAATAACCAAATTTTTAACAATTTAAGATAAATTGAGGTTTCTATATGAAAGTATTCGTTACTGGTGGTTGTGGATATATAGGAAGTCATACCTGTGTTCAATTGATTAAAGCAGGTTATACGCCAATTGTGATAGATAATTTATTCAATAGTAAAGCATCGGTATTAAAAAGAATCCAACAAATTACGTATCAGCCAATCAATTTTTATCAAGGTGATGTACGAGATGCCAATTTATTAGCGCAAATTTTTAATGAACATGATATTCAAGCAGTGATCCATTTTGCGGGTTTAAAAGCCGTCGGTGAGTCGGTATATAAACCACTTGAGTATTATGAAAATAATGTCTATGGTAGCATTGTGTTAATGAAGGCAATGCGTGATGCAGGCGTCAAACAATTAGTTTTTAGTTCATCCGCAACCGTTTACGGTGAATTAGCCCCCGTACCTTATGTTGAAACCTTGCCACAAGGTTTACCAACCAGCCCTTATGGAAAAAGTAAGTTAATGGTCGAACAATGTATTATGGATTTGGCTATTGCCGAACCTGATTGGTCATTGACTTTACTACGCTACTTTAATCCTGTGGGGGCTCATCCTAGTGGATTAATAGGCGAAGATCCTCTTGGTATTCCTAATAATCTTATGCCATTTATTACCCAAGTTGCTGTAGGAAAAAGAGAATCATTGGCGGTGTTTGGAAATGATTATCCGACGCAAGATGGAACGTGTGTTCGTGATTTTATTCATGTTGTTGACTTAGCTGATGGTCATATCGCCGCATTAAAAGCTGATCATAATCAACCCGGTGTCCATATTTACAATCTAGGATCAGGTGTTGGGTATAGTGTTTTACAAGTCATCGAAGCATTTGAGAAAGCGTCAGGAAAACCGTTAAAGTGGCATTACGCACCCCGACGTGCGGGCGACCTACCCGCATTTTGGGCAGATGCAAAAAAAGCAGAACAGATACTCGGGTGGAAAACCCAATTAACGCTTGATGATATGGTCAAAGATTCTTGGAATTGGCAATCGAATAACCCACAAGGTTATCCTCAAGATTAATGAAAAAGATGAATACCAGCAATATGTTAAAAGAGGCAAACATGCAAATATTTAATCCTGTTGATCATCCCCACCGTCGTTATAATCCATTAACGGCTCAATGGGTCTTAGTGTCACCGCATAGAGCCAAGCGACCTTGGCAAGGTCAACAAGAAACACTAAATCAAGAACAAAAACCCAGTTACGATCCTAACTGTTTTTTGTGCCCCAGCAATAAACGGGTCACGGGTGATAAAAATCCGGACTATACAGGTACTTTTGTATTTACTAATGATTTTGCCGCATTAATGGATGATACCCCTGATTCGCCGCCAGCTGATGATCCTCTTTTTCAAATGCAAAGCGCCAAAGGAACCAGTCGAGTAATCTGTTTTTCCCCCGATCATAGTAAAACCTTGCCAGAATTAGACTTAAAGGCAATTGAGGGAGTAATTAAAACTTGGATATCACAGCAAAAAGAACTAAGCCAAAATTATCCTTGGGTGCAAATATTTGAAAACAAAGGTGCAGTAATGGGATGCTCTAATCCTCATCCACACGGACAGATTTGGGCAAATAGCTTTATACCGAACGAAATTAAACGTGAAGACGAGAATATGCGTCATTATTTTGAAACTTATCACCGAAATTTATTAGTTGATTATGTTGAAAAAGAATTGATCTATCGTGAGCGAATAGTCGTTGAAACTGAACATTGGCTTGCTGTCGTGCCTTTCTGGGCAATATGGCCTTTTGAAACGTTATTATTACCCAAAACGCATATTGCACAATTAACGTTATTAACCGAAAACCAACAAATTGATTTAGCGGTTGCGCTGAAAAAATTAACAAGTCGTTATGATAATTTGTTTAATTATTCTTTCCCTTATTCTATGGGATGGCATGGCGCGCCATTTGTGAAAGATAAAACTGAATACTGGCAAGTACATGCACATTTCTACCCACCTTTACTCCGTTCAGCGACAGTCAAAAAATTTATGGTCGGTTACGAGATGTTAGCTGAAGTGCAGCGGGATTTAACACCTGAACAGGCAGCTGAAAGACTGCGCAATGTCAGTGATGTTCATTATAAAGATAAAAAGGATAAATAGATGAAAGCATTAATCGATAAAACTAAACAAGCTTTTGCAACCCTATTTGGTTATCAACCCGATATCACTGTGCAAGCACCAGGACGAGTCAACTTGATTGGTGAGCATACCGATTATAACGATGGTTTTGTATTACCTTGTGCGATTAATTATGGCACAGTAATAAGCTGCCATAAACGTACCGATAAATTAATACGTGTAATTGCCGTTGACTATGATAATCAACAAGATGAATTTTGGCTAGATTCCCCTATTGAGAAACATTCACAATATCAATGGGCTAATTATGTTCGAGGTGTAGTAAAACATTTAAAAAACTATGCAAATACACTTTATGGTGTTGATTTAGCAATTAGCGGTAATGTCCCCCAAGGTGCAGGATTGAGTTCATCGGCTTCGCTTGAGGTGGCTATCGGCAAAATGTTTCAAGTTCTAAATAATTTACCTTTAGATGGCACTAAATTAGCATTAATCGGTCAGGAAGCGGAAAATCAATTTGTTGGTTGCAATTGTGGAATTATGGATCAATTAATATCGGCACTTGGACAAGATCATCATGCTTTACTTATTGACTGCCGTACGCTCTCTGTTCATCCGGTTTCAATACCCGATGATTTAGCTGTTGTTATTATTAACTCAAATATTAAACGTGGATTAGTCGATAGCGAATATAATACTCGTCGTAGGCAATGTGAAGCAGCAGCAACAGCGCTGGGCGTAAAAGCATTACGAGACGCCACATTATCAGATTTATTGAAAATTAAACCAACGCTTGATCCTACCGTTTTTAAACGTGCACATCATGTCATTACCGAAAATGAACGGACTTTACTGGCATCTCATGCACTTGCACGTCGTGATTACAAATTACTATCGACATTAATGGCGCAAAGTCACAATTCAATGCGTGATGACTTTGAAATTACAGTACCTGCTATCGATTATCTGGTGAACATTATCAACAAGGTTATTGGTGAACAAGGTGGAGTTCGTATGACAGGTGGCGGTTTTGGCGGCTGTGTTGTTGCACTGATAAATAAAAATAAAGTTGATGCAGTAAAAACCGTTGTAAGCAATAATTATCAGAATAAATTTGGTATTAAAGAAGATATATATATCTGTCAACCAAGTGAAGGAGCGCACGCCATATGTCTTTAACAACGATCATTACACTATCTAATAAGCAAGGGATGCAGATTAAATTATCTAACTGGGGAGCGACTTGGCTTTCTTGCTTAATACCGGTTGATAATAAAAATCGTGAAGTACTTCTTGGTTGTAGTTCGTTAGCGCAATATCAACAACAACAGGCTTATTTAGGTGCAACTATTGGGCGTTATGCTAACCGTATTGCTCATGCATCTATTGAATTAGGCGATAAACGCTATCCGCTTGTGGCCAATGAAGGTAAAAATCAGCTTCATGGCGGAAAGTTAGGCTTTGATAAGCAATTATGGCAAATTGATGATCAATCTAATCAACAAGTCATTTTCAGTTTAATTTCTTGCGATGGTGATCAAGGTTATCCCGGTGAACTGAAAGTTCAAGTGACCTATCAACTTACCGATAATAATCAAGTTATCATCATGTTCAATGCCTCTACCACGCAAACTACTGTGGTAAATTTAACCAATCATGCTTATTTTAATTTAGATGGCGAAATAAGTAACACTATCCTCAATCACACTTTACAAGTCAATGCTAACCAATTTTTGCCCGTTGATAATCATGGCATACCTGATGACAATTTAGCTAGTGTCGCTGAATTTGATATGGACTTACGCCAAGCAAAACGATTATCAGACCGATTAGTTGAAAGTTCTGAACGACAAAAAACAGGTGGCTATGATCATGCGTATTTACTGGACAAAACCCAGACAATTGCCGCGCAATTAACCTCATCCGATAATAAAGTGACCATGAATGTCATAACGACCAAACCAGCGTTACAAGTTTATACCGGTAATTTTCTGCAACATACACCTAACCGTCATAATGGGGAATATGACAATTATGCAGGTATCGCGCTAGAAGCACAATTTCTACCAGATAGCCCACATCACCCCAAATGGCCACAACCTAGCTGTTGGTTAACACCTGATGAAACCTATCAATATCAAACTATCTATCAATTTTTAATTGAATAATATTATATCAATTGAGTATGTAAACGGAAAAATGAACACTTAATGCTATATGAGCTAACACCAATGAAGTTAAGTCCAACTGGATTTAATGGGACTTACTTCCACGGTAACACCTCAATTTTATTCAATGCGCGTTTATAACCAACGATGAATATTCCGATAAAACCATCAAAGCTTTTTGTCAAGTTACCCTAACAATTTTGATAAGAATTCGGTATGATAGAGCTATCATGGCAAATGGACATTATGATTGATGAAAAGTAAAATTTTAACTGCAATTTTTCCGGGAACGTTCGATCCAATTACTAACGGGCACATCGATTTGATTACTCGAGCTTCGCTGTTGTTTCCTCGATTAATTGTTGCAATTGCGGAAAATCCGAATAAAAAAACGTTATTTAGTTTGAAAGAACGGGTCAATTTAGCATCCAGTTCAGTTGAACACTTACTTAATGTGCAAGTGATTGGATTTGATAATTTAATGGCAGATTTTGCACAAACTCATAATGCAACGGTCATTGTTCGAGGTGTTCGAACCACTCAAGATTTTGAATACGAAAGACAATTAGCCGAAATGAATCGCGCATTAAAACCGGATTTAGATACTTTATTTTTAATGCCATCAATGACTATTGGTTTTATTTCTTCAACCATTGTGAAAGATGTTGCTTATCATGGTGGCAATATTACCAATTTAGTTCCTTTACATGTCAAAACAGAATTGTTAAAACGGTTAACATAACGTTGAATTTATATGGTTATTTTTTATACTCCACCTTCAAAAAAACAAGCTCCACAAAAATTAACGGTCACCATCTCAGCGATAGATGCCTTCGGACAAGGAATTGCAAATCACAAAGGCAAAACTATTTTTGTTAAATCAGCCTTACCCGATGAAACTGTTGATATCCAGTTGACAGAAAATAAAAAAAATTATGCTAAAGCGAAGGTCATCAAATACCACAATCAAAGTGCCCAACGGGTAAAACCATTATGTGGCTATTATCAAAAATGTGGTGGCTGTGAATTGCAGCATATTTCAACGGATTTGCAGCAAAGTGCAAAGTATCATGCGCTCATTAATCTGATACAAAAAGAAAGTGGGCAATCGTTAACCCATATCACTCATTCAGCACCGCTTATTATTGCTGATCAACCTTATCATTATCGCCGACGAGCCCGACTTTCAATAAATATTGTAAAAGGTGAATTATTTATTGGTTTTCGTCAGGCTGAATCAAATCAAATTATCAATATTGAACACTGTCCAGTGTTGGTCGAAAGCTTGGATCAGTTACTCGCTCCTTTGCAAAAAATATTACGTCAAATTAAATCAAGAAAATCGCTTGGGCATATTGAATTGGTTGCTGTTGATAGTGGCATTATCATGGTATTAAGGCATACTTTGCCTATGACCAATGAAGACACTCAGTTACTATCAAACTTCGCTGAAAAAAATGGTATTTCACTCTACTTTCATGGCATAGATTTACAGCACATTACCGGCCATACGGAACATTATTATCTAATCAATCAGTTAAAGCTTACTTTTAGTCCTTTGAATTTTATTCAAGTCAATAGCAACGTTAATCAAAAAATGATTGAACAAGCGCTTGATTGGCTAACATTAACATCAACCGATAAAGTTTTAGATCTCTTTTGTGGTATGGGTAATTTTTCATTACCTATGGCTACCTATTGTCAATCATTAACGGGCGTTGAAGGCGTAGAAGAACTAGTTGAAAAAGCGAAATTAAACGTTATATTAAATAGCAACAAGGTTTGTGCCGAAACTCATTTTTTAACGAGTAATTTAGAGGATAATCAACAATTTTTTACATGGAATCAATCACAATTTGATAAAGTTTTATTAGATCCTGCCAGAACTGGGGCATTTAATGCAACGTCAGAAATTGTTAAAATGGCTCCGTCAAAAATTGTTTATATCTCATGTAATCCCGCAACATTAGCGAGAGATAGCAAAGTGTTAACTCAAGCGGGTTATAACATTGCTCAAGTAGCAATTTTAGATATGTTTCCACAAACTAAACATATTGAATCAATGTTGTTGTTAACCAAATCAGGATCATAATTATGGTATCAATTAGAGGAGCACACCAACATAGTGAAGAGCATTACTCTCTTGCACAGTTTGATGTCGAACAATGGGCAAAACAAGAATTACAACTGACTAACGCGGATAGTTATCAGACGTTTAAACAAGTCTGGGATTTTTGCTTTGAAAGCAGTGCCGGTGCAGCTGAGCAAGTCTACTGTTTTCAAAATGCCGTTGAAATGGTTGAAATACTATCCACACTTAATATGGATATCAACAGTTTATGTGCGGCTTTGTTGCTCCCTTTCCTTGAAACTAAGATTATACGTCGAGAAGATATTCCTGAAGATTTTGACCGTGAAATGATGCACATTATTTCTAGCATTGTTCGAATGAAAGAAATTCGTCAACTTCGCGCCATCCGCAATGGCAGTGCAACGTCTGAACAGATTGATAGCATCCGCCGTATGTTATTGGCAATGGTTAATGATTTTCGCAGTGTAGTGATAAAAATTGCCGAACGCATCACTTATTTACGTAATCTGTTAAATGCTCCACAAGAAGAACAAGTCCTAGCTGCTAAGGAGTGTTTTAACATCTATGCACCTCTTGCCAACCGTTTAGGAATTGGTCAATTAAAATGGGAGCTGGAAGATTTTTGTTTCCGTTATCTCTATCCGAATGAATATCGCTTTATTGCTAAAAAATTACACGAAAAACGCCTTGATCGTGAATCCTATATCAATCATTTTGTTAAGCATCTACAAGCGTTAATGAATAAAGATCATATTCGTGCAGAAGTTTATGGACGCCCGAAACATATTTACAGTATCTGGCGAAAAATGGAACGCAAACACCTTGAATTTGAAGATCTTTATGATATTCGTGCTGTACGGATTATTTGTGATCGTATTGAAGATTGTTATAACGCATTAGGTATTGTCCATAGTCATTATAAACATATTGCTAAAGAATTTGATGATTATGTTGCCAACCCCAAACCAAATGGTTATCAATCAATTCATACCGTAGTGTATGGCCCCGAAAATAAAACGATTGAAATTCAAATTCGAACTGAGCAAATGCACAATGATGCTGAATTAGGCATTGCTGCGCACTGGAAATATAAAGAAGGCAGTACTGATAAAATGACTGCTTATGATCAGCGAATTACTTGGCTACGAAAATTATTAACATGGCAACAAGAGATGTCTGAAAGCGGTGAAATACAAGAAGCCGTACGTAGCCAGATTTTTGATGATAGAGTCTATGTCTTTACGCCTAAAGGTGATGTGGTTGATTTGCCTACTGGTTCAACACCGCTTGATTTTGCCTATCATATTCACAGTGATGTAGGTCATCGTTGTATTGGTGCAAAAGTTGGAGGACGAATTGTACCATTTACTTATAACCTAAAAATGGGCGATCAAGTTGAAGTAATCACTCAAAAACAACCTAATCCAAGCCGAGATTGGTTGAATCCAAATACCGGATTTGTAAATAGTAGTCGGGCACGAGCTAAAATTCAGGCATGGTTCAAAAAACAAGATCGACATAAAAATATAGCAGCTGGTCAACAAATTTTAGAAGATGAGCTGGAACCTTTAAATATCAGTTTGAAAAGCGTTGAAAAAATGCTGATTGATAAATATAACGCCCATTCCTTTAATGAAGTTCTTGCAGGTATTGGTAGTGGTGATGTCAGAATAAATCAATTGGTCAATTTTGTTAATGCCCAAGTCAATAAACCTACCGCTGAAGAAGAAGACGAAGCGGCATTAAAACAAATTGTTCAAAAATCCAATTCACAAACGAAAAATACCCACAAAATCGGTAATAAAAAAGGAAGTGAAATTATTATTGAAGGTGTCGGTAATTTAATGTGCACTATTGCAAATTGCTGTCGTCCTATTCCCGGTGATCCAATTGTCGGTTTTGTAACTCAAGGGCGAGGCATTTCCATTCATCGGGCGGATTGTGAACAGTTACAGGATTTAAAAAATCACGCTCCTGAACGAATCACTAGTGCGGTTTGGAGTAATGAAACCAATTCAAGTTATACCATGGTGATACAGATCATCGCTAACGATCGGAGTGGCTTATTACGTGATATCACAACCATTTTAGCTAACGAAAAAGTCAATGTGCTTGGATTAATAAGTCGAAGTGATATGAAGCAACAATTGGCTAATATTGATGTCGACATGGAAATCTTTGATCAAGACTCGTTAAATCGTATACTTAATAAAATAAAACAGCTACCCGATGTCATTGAAGCAAGACGCCACCAAGGGTGAGCGATTTGCTAGGCTACCCTAAGTCTTGCTTAATAAAACATCATTCCGTTAGAAAGTTGAATTACGTTCTAACACTTCAAAGTAATAATCGTAAGAATTTTTATCATCAGCTTGATGATGTTCTTGGAAAACTGATTGCCAAGTTTCGGGGGCGTAATTAGGAAAATAAGTATCACCTTGTAAATCAGCATCAATATGCGTTAAGTAAAGTCTATTGATAAATGGTAAAACTTGCTGATAAATATTGCCACCACCAATGATAAAGACTTCCTGACATTGTTGACTATTGGCCACTACCAGTGCCTCATCAATAGATGTGACCCAACTTATATTAGGGTTTATATTTGATTCGGCTTCGGTTTTTGCTTGCCTTGAGATAACAATATTATGTCGATTGGGTAACGCTTTGCCGATAGATTCAAACGTTTTCCTGCCCATAATAACAGGTTTATTAAGCGTATTTTTTTTAAACCATGCCAAATCAGCAGGTAAATGCCAAGGCATCTGATTGTTAAAACCAATAACACGATTATGTGCCATGGCAACAATGATACTAAGTGTCATGTGAGTTTGTTTATACATAACCTAAAGCTTTAATTCGTTGATTTACATTTTCGGGAAAAACAGTTTGCGCCCAAAGTCGTTGACTTAAAGAAAGCAAAGACTCTTTTTGCCCATTAACAATCCAATTAGCAAGTTCAGTTGCAACATCAGGATAGACCGTTGGTTTTGGCGAAGGTAAATCTAACCAATACTTAAGTTTAATGCTATTTAAGGTTTCCATCACCGTTGCCATATCTAATGTATGTAAACATTGAGCATTATAGATTTGTTCAAACTGACCCGAGACAGGTTT
The DNA here is from genome assembly GCF_026536645.1 of Gilliamella sp. B3801. Lineage (NCBI taxonomy): Bacteria > Pseudomonadati > Pseudomonadota > Gammaproteobacteria > Orbales > Orbaceae > Gilliamella > Gilliamella sp. B3801. The sequence continues at coordinate 43,182 of NZ_JAFNNR010000003.1, read as the reverse complement.
AGTCAAAATCTTTTTACCCAAAACTAATGCTTCAGATATTAGTGCAAATCCCGTGTTAGAAATAATCCCCGAACAGCTTATTACCGCATCCATAAAACCGTCACGACAAAGAGGGTGCAAAGTAACATTATCGTTTTGTGATAATTGCTTTATATTTGGATGAAAACAGATAAATTGATGTTTAGGAAATTGTTTAAGTAATTCAACAATTTCAGCCATATTTTCAAATGGCAAATAAACAACAATGGAACCATTTTCGGTAGGCGCTACTTGAAATGAATCAATCATGGGTGGCAATAATTTATGTCCAAAATGAAACCAGTGTAAACCAATTGGCTTGGTTACTGGCGCATAATACTTCATGATCACATTTGCAATCAGTCCATATTCTTTGGGTTTTAAATACTGACAAACCGCCTGATTACTGATACCTAAGCATTCTCGATGCTGATGATGAGCAGCCCAAGCGCTTACCGGCTCAAAATCACTAATAATACAATCATACTTTGATAAGTCCAGTTCGCGAACATCTTTAATTAACCGAAAAGCACGGATGCGTTGAACCGTTTTACGAAAATTTATCTTTCCATTGACTGTTGCAAAGGTAACACCCCGAAAAGTCTTATAATGACCAAAAACGTCCATATCAAAATAATCTTTTGGATCACGCCCACTAAAAATATACTCAACATCAGCGCCTGCCTTTTTTAGCGCTTTGGCTAAAGTTCGACATCGGCTAATATGACCATTTCCTGTTCCTTGAACACCAAAAAGAATTTTCATATTGTAATGATTAGTCAATTAAAATTACTGCATATCATACCAGAAGCCTAAACAATTATCTTGCTTATTTTAAACAATAAAGGGGAATTTTGAGACAAATTTGAAAATGAGTTTAAGGGTCAATCGCAATACGAATTTCATTAATTCGCCAAACTTAAAAAAAGTCTATATCTTATTTATCTAATTAATAAATTTATTCAATTTGTTAACTATCAATTATGTTGTTTAAAAATAAGAAATGTTTAAAAAACGTGCTATATAGTGACGTTTGAAGTACAATACTGCTTATTAGCGATTTGATGCGTTGTGAGATTGTAATATGTCAGTAAGGATCCTCAATATACAATTTAAAGGCATCGTTGTATTAACAGCGGTTTTGTTGCTGTTTGGTTATTTTTTACTACCATTATCAAAAATGGGAAAGTCTTTTGACTCGACTTGTTATTCAACGACTCATTCCATTTTAACATTCGATCAAAGCTCGGATCCTCATCACGCTAAATCTTTATCATCAAAAATAAATTGTTCATTAATCAATCATTGTGCTGTATGTGGTGCAATTGTTTCAAGCTATGCCATTAACCTCGATAGGCAAATCAACTTTACACATTTTTTGTCATTTAAATTCATTGCAAATGATAATGAATTTATTCCTGAATTAAGACCACCACGAATTGCTTAATAAGTTATCGCTATTAGATAGTAGTTGTTAATCACTATCAGTTATAAATAAACGTTATCTATCGTTATGTTTGCTCACATCACGATTTTCAGCGTTATTGTTAAATCAGTTAATTTATTATGGGAATATTATGAAACGTCGACATTTTTTAATGAATTTTACGGCTGCTGTAGGTGGATTAGTTGCAACCAAAGCCATTGCTAAAATGGAACATACCAAGATGACGGGTATGACCTGCGAACTCAATTCTGATGATTGTAACAAGGGGGATAATATGCACGAACATATGAATATGAACATGAATATGAATCACGATCAAAAACCACAAAAGCTTTTGCCTACTTCCTCACTAAAACAGAACGACAATTTACCCAGCTTGATCAATTTAAAAAATGAAAGTAATCAACCGGGAGTATTTGAAGCGACCTTACACCTCAAACCCGTCAAAATTGCCTTAACACCTGAAATTACGACGGAATTTTGGGCATATAACGGTATGATTCCCGGCCCTAAAATTGAAGTTAACGAGGGTGATCACGTTAAAATCACGGTAAAAAATGATCTGCCACAAGCCACAACCGTGCATTGGCATGGGTTACTTATTCCATCGAATCAAGACGGTAACCCTCAAGATGCCATTCCAGCGGGAAAAAGTCGTGTTTATGAATTTGACGTTCCTAAAGGAAATGCAGGCACATTTTGGTATCATCCTCATGGACATGAAACAGTAGCTGAACAAGTTTATCGAGGTTTAGCTGGAACATTCATTGTTCGAAGTAAAGATGATCCTTTAAATTCTCTTCCTGAACAACACTGGTTCTTTTCAGATTTAAAATTAACGGATAAAGGTGAAATTGCCGATAATACCATGGTTGATTGGATGAACGGTCGTGAAGGTCAATTTGTATTAATTAACGGGAGTTATCGACCTAAAATTAAAGTTGATTCAGCAACACGTGTAAGAATCTGGAACGCTTGTTCAGGTAGATACCTTAACTTATCCATTCCTGATTGTGATGTCTTTTTAGTGGGGACTGACGGTGGATTATTGTCTGAACCTGTATCACTAAATAAACCATTACTGTTATCCCCTGCCGAACGGGCAGAAATTGTTATTCTACCTAAAAAAACGGGGACGGTTTATTTGCAATCTATCGGTTACGATCGAGGCAAAATGGGCAATGTACCACCTGAACAAGATATGTTACTTGCAGAGTTAGATTTAACGCAGTCAAACTCAATCACCTTGCCATCAACACTTCGTACCTTACCAAAACTTGGACAAGCCACCGCACACAAAAAACTGGAATATACCGAAGTGATGGACATGAAAGAGCCGCGTGGCGGAATGTTATTTTTAATCAATGGCAAACGCCATGATATGAATCGTATCGATCTTGAAAGTAAAATTCACGAGGTTGAAGAATGGACTATTCATAATAACTCTCATATGGATCATAACTTTCATATTCATGGTGCACAATTTATGGTCGTTTCACATGAATTTAATGGTACCAAAATACCCCCCCAATACGTGGCATTAAAAGATACAGTAAATCTTCGACCCCATGAAACAATCACGATAAAGATTCAACAAAATATGCCCGGATTACGCATGTATCATTGTCATATCATTGAACATGAAACACTGGGTATGATGGGTCAATTGATGGTAAAATAGTTTTTTATCTTTATCTATCTTGTCATTAAACGTTCGACAAGATAGATAAATTTCCTTTTTAACTGAATCTTCATTTTCTTGATAACAATACAAGTAATAAATGTTTTTCATTTTGGCAAATAATGCTAACATATTGCCACTATGATCATGACTAATTTCTGGCAAATACTCAGTAAACGCTTAACAATCAAAACAGCTCTATCGCACTTATTATTAGGTGTAATTGCTACTGGGTTTAGTTTATGCCAGCAAGAAGCAATCCCCAATGAATCAACGGTTTCTCACGTTGGGATTATGGCGAACAATGAAATCGTTCAAGATCAACAAATATCAACCCGAAAGGTGTCACCATCGTTAACCAACCCCCAAAAATTCAGTACCAATACTGTCTTTATGGCGACTAATTACGATATTTTATCCACCAATAAACCCATTCAAATAACTTCACATAATGCGATAAGAGCAGGCCCTAAAAACACTATTTAATTTAAGAGTTTATTACTTAATTTTTATGTTTTTATCTAAGGTGTCGACCTTACATTCCCTATTAAAAGAAGAAAGAGAAATTTATGTTATTAAAATTATTAACTAAAGTTTTTGGTAGCCGTAATGAACGTGTGCTAAAAACCCTGCGTAAGCGTGTTGAAAGAATTAATGCATTAGAACCTGCAATGGAAGCATTAACTGATGATGAACTTAAAGCAAAAACAGTTGAATTTAAACAAAAATTAGCATCAGGTACCCGTTTAGATGATATTTTAGAAGAAGCTTTTGCCGTTGTCCGTGAAGCCAGTAAACGTGTTTTTGGTATGCGTCATTTTGATGTTCAGTTAATTGGTGGTATGGTTTTAAATGAGCGCTGTATAGCCGAAATGCGTACAGGTGAAGGTAAAACGTTAACCGCAACATTACCCGCTTATTTAAACGCATTAACAGGCAAAGGTGTGCATGTCGTCACGGTCAATGATTATTTAGCACAACGTGATGCTGAAAATAATCGTCCTTTATTTGAATTTTTAGGTTTAACCGTTGGTATTAACCTGCCCAATATGCCGCCAGCAATAAAACGAGAAGCTTACAGCGCTGATATCACTTATGGTACCAACAACGAATATGGATTTGACTACTTACGTGACAATATGGTGTTTAGTAAAGATGCGCGTGTTCAACGACCATTACATTATGCTTTAGTCGATGAGGTTGACTCTATTTTAATTGATGAAGCAAGAACGCCGTTGATTATTTCTGGGCAAGCCGAAGACAGCTCAGATAAATATGTGAGTGTTGATAAAATTATCCCTCATCTTATTCGCCAAGAAAAAGAAGACTCAGATCAGTTTCAAGGAGACGGTGACTTTTCAATTGATGAAAAATCACGTCAAGTTAATCTAACTGAACGAGGATTAATTAAGGTAGAAGAACTACTAATTAAACAAGGTATCATGAAAAATGATGAGTCGCTTTATGCGCCAAGTAATATTGTGTTAATGCATCATGTCAATGCGGCACTACGAGCCCATCATTTATTTCATCGTGATGTCGACTACATCGTTAAAAATAACGAAATTATTATTGTCGATGAGCATACTGGACGAACAATGGAAGGACGTCGTTGGTCTGACGGCTTACATCAAGCGGTTGAAGCAAAAGAACATGTTAAAATTCAGAATGAAAACCAGACGTTAGCTTCAATCACTTTCCAAAACTATTTCCGTCTATATGAAAAATTAGCCGGTATGACGGGTACTGCCGATACTGAAGCCTTCGAATTCCATCAGATTTATGGTTTGGATACCATTGTTATACCAACTAACCGCCCAATGCAGCGTAAAGACCAATCCGATTTAGTCTATATGACTGAAAAAGAGAAGATTGCAGCCATTGTCGCTGACGTACAAGATTGTGTAAAACGAGGCCAACCAGTACTAGTGGGGACTGCATCGATTGAAAAATCAGAATTGGTATCCAATGCATTTAAAAAAGTTGGCATTAAGCACAACGTATTAAATGCCAAGTTCCATGCCCAAGAAGCAGAAATTATTGCTAATGCAGGGAGTAAAGGCGCTGTCACTATTGCAACCAATATGGCGGGTCGAGGTACCGATATTATGCTTGGCGGTAACTGGCAAAGCGATTTAGCAAAACTTGAAAATCCAACTCAAGAAGATATCGAAAAAGCTAAACAAGCATGGCAAGTTAAACATGAAGAAGTTATTGCACTGGGCGGGCTTTACATTTTAGGTACAGAACGACATGAATCCCGTCGGATTGATAATCAGTTACGCGGTCGTGCTGGTCGTCAAGGAGATCCGGGCGGTTCACGTTTTTATTTATCGCTTGAAGATCCGCTGATGAGAATCTTTGCGTCAGAACGTGTTGGTAATATGATGCGTAAATTGGGTATGAAAGAAGGCGAAGCGATCGAACACCCATGGGTCAATAAAGCGATTGCGAATGCTCAAAAGAAAGTTGAAAGTCGTAACTTTGATATTCGTAAACAATTGCTTGAATATGATGATGTTGCCAATGAGCAACGTAAAGCAATTTATCGTCAACGAAATGAGATATTGGATAATACTGAAATTAAAGATACCATTACCGTAATCCGTGTTGATGTATTTAATGCGCTCATCGATCGTTATATTCCACGGGAATCAATCGAAGATATGTGGGATGTACCAGGACTTGAATTAGCGCTAAAACGTGATTTTGATTTGGATCTTCCAATTGCTAAATGGTTGGATGAAGAACAAAATCTTTATGAAGAGTCACTTCGAGAACGTATTATTCAAATTGCTCAACAAGCTTATGAAGAAAAAGAGCAAGCAGCAGGTTCAGAAGCATTTAGACATTTTGAAAAAACAGTTATGTTACAGACGCTTGATAACTTGTGGAAAGAACACTTGGCTGCGATGGATTATCTACGTCAAGGTATTCATCTACGAGGTTATGCGCAAAAAGATCCTAAACAAGAATATAAACGTGAATCCTTTAACATGTTTGAAGACATGTTAGAATCACTAAAATATGAAGTTATTGGGATATTAAGTCGTGTTGTTATTCGTTCACAAGAAGAAGTGGAAGAAGCAGAACGTCAACGCATTGCTGAAATGGAAAAACTATCAGCTAAGCAACATGCAAGTCATGAATCAGCTTCTAATATCGAAGGTGAAGGTGAAAGCGAAAACAATACAAGCTCAACTCAACCTAGAGTTCGCACTGAAGCCAAAGTGGGACGAAATGATCCATGTCCTTGTGGTTCAGGTAAGAAGTATAAACATTGTCATGGTGCTGTTCAATAAGCAAAAAATTTAGTATCATCAAACATTATTGATGATTTAATCAGCGATTATCATCGTCGTTTAAATTCAAGGGAAAGTGTTCACTTTCCCTAATTTTACGGATAGATAAACAGAATTATGAGAAAACATACTGAAATAGCAATAGGAATTATACGTTCGGAAAATTGTCAAATTTTTATTACCCAACGTGGAGAAGACTCTCATTTAGCGGGTTTTTGGGAGTTTCCCGGAGGAAAAATAGAAGTAGGTGAAACACCTTATCAAACTTTGCAACGCGAGATTGCTGAAGAAGTTGATATCCAAATCCATGATGCTCAATTTTTAAAAGTAGTGAAACACAGCTACGATGATCGTGATATTACCATTCACGCTTATTTAGTGGAAGAATGGGACGGCGTTCCATTTGCTAAAGAAGGACAACCCAGCCGATGGGTAGATCAAGAAGAATTGAATGCGGATGAATTTCCTGATGCAAATCGCCCTATAATCGAAATGTTAAAGAATCTCGATAAACAAATTTAAGAAGTAATTGCCATAAATTGTTAAAATCACATCATTTTCAAATTAGCTATGCGCTTTTTTAGACTTTTGGTGAATTCTTTGTTCAGCTAACGCTAAAAAAATAATCCCGATGATTATACTTATTGCGCCTATAAAGCGTGTTAATGTAATCTTTTCATTAAACACCATTACCGACACTAACATTACCGTAACAACTTGTAAATGCGAGGCTGCAAAAGCAGGGCCAACTGGTGCTTTTTTTAACAGTACCATCCAGGTCACGAACGCACCGGTATAACCTATCATGACTAAATAAGCCCAACAGTGGCTAAAAATACGTAATAACCAATCAACACTCAATTCGAAAGGCAAAGCCGATATTGCTGTCAGCTTAAAACTGGTTTGACCAAAAGTATCAAAAAAAAGCAGTAATATAAAACCAATTAAATAGAATTTTTTCATTCCGTGAGTCCTACTAAAACTACTCCTGCTGTAATAAAAAATATCCCTAACAACCGAAAACACGTTAGGTGCTCTTTAAATAAGATTCGTCCTGCTAACATGACCGTTATCATATTAAACGAACCCAATAAAATACCTTGTGACAAAGGCACTTCGCTTAAAAAAGCTAACCAGAAAATAAAACCAACAAAATAAGATCCAAAACCAATCCAAAGCCAAAAATTACCAAATAGTTTATGCCAATAATCCAAACCTTGATTATGCTTTGAGGTAATCGCTGCATATTTAAAGGCGATTTGACCGACCGTGTCACAGCCGATATTCAATAGCCAAAGAAAAATAATTAAGGTTGACACGACTGACACACTCCATGAATTTCCAACACGCTGTGTTTAATCAAAAATTGACTTTGTTGTGCCAGTTGTTTTAGTTGTTGTTCAATATTTGCTGAGTGTTTTTCAAAAATTTGTCGGCATTTATCACAAATAAAGAGAATTGAAAGATGATCGGGGTCTTGAAAATGTGGGCAAACAATATAACTATTGCTTGATTCAACTTTATGTATAAAGCCTTGCTCAAGCAGAAATTCAAGGGCACGATAAATAGTCGGTGGTTTGGCTTGAGGTTCACTGACTTTTAATAAATCTAAAAGATCGTATGCACTCATAGCCTTATTTGCCGTTAACATGATATCTAAAACTGTACGACGTTGGATTGTCAATTTAATACCGCGTTTTTTGCATAAGGTTTCAATCTTTTCAATTATCAGATTATGCATCGTGTTTCCCTTGCCAGTAATCATTATTTATTTAATGCTGCTCTTCTTCGTCTTATTTCTTTAGGATCGTTGATTAAAGGGCGATAAATTTCAATACGATCACCCTCTTTCACTAGTTCATCAAGCGAACAACGTTTTCCATAAATACCAATTAGATGATCATCTAATTGAATGCGACAAATAGATAAGATATTGGATTTTACTATTGCTTGCAAGATATTCGTCGACTCTTCAACCTGACAATCAATTATTGTCGGATTATTCGGTAACGCATACACAACTTGAACCGTTATCATATTAATAAATCTGCCTTGCTCGATTGGAAAACGCTTTAACCATATTTATCATCACATCTTTAAACATTGGGGTAAAAGTCATGTCTAATAATTTATTTTGAAATTCAAAATCTAAACTAAAACTGATTTTACTTTGGTTGTCAGAAAGTGTAGTAAACTGCCATTTGCCCGAAAGGTGCTTGAATGGGCCTTCTAAAAGGGTTAAATCGATTGAATTAGGTTCATTAATTTGATTTAATGTGGTAAATGATTTTTTGAAACCAAATTTTTCAACTTCAATAAATGCAGCAATAATATTATCCTGTTTTCTAATAATTCCCGTTGCGATACAATCGGGAACAAATTCAGGATATCGCTCAATGTCATTGACTAATGAAAACATTTGTTCAATTGAATACGGTTCAATAACTTCGTGAAATATATGTGCCATAACATTAATTAATTAAAAATAAAATTTGTGGCATATATTAACACGTAACTCTATAATAACGCACATTATGACTAAGAAAAAATCACACAAACCCGGTTCGGCAACCATTGCATTAAATAAACGCGCACGCCATGAGTACTTTATTGAAGAGGAAATTGAGGCGGGATTATCCCTACAAGGTTGGGAAGTTAAATCCCTGCGTGCAGGAAAAGTAAATATTAGCGATAGCTATGTACTGCTTAAAGACGGGGAAGCATGGTTATTTGGTGCAACCATTACACCATTAAATGTGGCTTCAACACATGTTGTCTGCGATCCCATGCGTAACCGTAAATTGCTTTTGAATGAACGTGAATTAAATTCGCTATTTGGTCAAATCAATCAAAAAGGTTACACAGTTGTTGCGCTTTCATTATATTGGAAAAATGCTTGGGCAAAAGTCAAAATTGGTTTGGCTAAAGGCAAGAAAGAGTACGATAAACGAACGGATATCAAAGAACGGCAATGGCAGGTTGATAAAGCGCGTATCATGAAAAACGCTAATCGCTAATCATCTTATTATTACTTTTGTCTCTCATCGTAAAAGCTATGGATGGCGTTTAATTTGTGGTTTGATGAAAATCGCGTTATGCTTTAGCGCTTTAAAATTAAGCAGATCATCTATAGTGTTTACACACGTCAGTGCCATAGTTTGAAAATCTTGTGCAATAGCATCAATCGGATAATAAGAGTAATCCAGATAAATATTATAATCATACGAACATAAGCAAATTTGGTCTGGATTAACTTTAACCTCGACTAAATAGCTCAACACTTCCTGCAATAAATTACCGGACGGAGTAAAAATAGCTTTCGGTAAACGCCCTAATTTTTGATGCAATCGTTTGAGTAAGTCATAACCTTTATTTGGGCAATAACTATCACAAATGATCCAGTCAGAAGCTGGCGTTAAGCCTGCATTCGTTAAACCTTGTTTAAATCCTTGTAACCGAGCACGAATTGAAGTGAGTTGTGCATCACAACCAATAAAATAAAACTCATTTAATTTTTTTGCATAAGGTTCGATTAATTCAGCTACCGATCCTATTGCCTCACTTGTAATAAATGGAAGTGTGGTATGCTCAATATAACGATCAAAAAATAACACCGGAGTATGTTGATTAATACTAATGTAAAACTCATCGCTATCTAGTGATGTGACCACTATCATTGCATCCACTTTTCGTTCAACCAAATTTTGCGCTACATTAATTTCAACCTCTTTATTATAGTGGCTACAAGTAATTAAAAGCTGAATATTTTTTTCCCGAAATGATGCTTCTAAATGGTGTAAAAACATCGAAAAAAACGAGTTCGACATATCAGGAACAATGACACCAATTGTATTGGTACTCTTCGCCTTGACTAAGTATCGACGAATATGCGATTGCTCTTTATACTGCTCAGCTATTGCAAGCACTTTTTGGCGTGTAAGAGATGAGATTCGATATTTTTTATCTCGTTTATTAAAAATATGGCTGACGGTCGTTGCCGAAACGCCAGCCAAACGAGCAATATCATTGATTCTTAATTTATTACTCGCCATATTTCACCTTCCAGACTATCGTGGTGTGCGTTGTTGTTTATTGGGAAAAGTCGGGTTGTGATTTTCCGACGGATTTTGATACCAATACGCCACGCTGGCAATATCATCACAACGTTCATACAATCTTATATCATCATTTCCGATCTGTTGAAAAGCTAACTTAATATTTTTATGGAAAGCAACCGGATCAGGTAAATGCCAACGGTATAAACCATGCATCGGAAGTGCATCATCGCCGAAGCCATGTACCGGATTTGAATCACCTGTTTGAAAAAAATCCCGTGTAGCATCTCGATTAGTTTGATAAGGATAGCCCATAAACAGTGTTTGAAAACATTTTGCTTTAGGCTTACCTTGACTGTCACGATTATGAAATGCCCATGCCCCACCAAAATAGTCTTCTGAGCCAGTTGAATGTTGTGTTGGATACGCACTATCATCATCCAGATAAAATTTGAACTCGCCTTCTCCCCACCAATACCGTTCTAATGCGGTTAGGGCTAAATACGTCCCCACATAATAGCCATGACCTTGTACGTTATCTAATATGACATAATCTTGTGCATACTGAGTTACTCGCTGACGACGCCATTGTGCATGAAAATAGAGAGGATGTTCGAACGGTTTTGGCATGATGGCATAATTAATAGTGAAAAAGAAATGTTGTAAATCTGCTTCATGCTCGTTGTGAATTTCTATTCTGGCTTTTTTATTGAATGGCATTCTAAAATAACAGTTAAATCCCCCTGTTGGATTAACCACAATCGGTAATGAATTGATATCACATCTTGCTCCAAATCCATTACAGAAAAAATCACCAATTGGGCTTTCAACTGACGGTATTGTTTCGTCATCCCAGTAGATACGAATAACCACATCACGCAAGACAAAACTACCACGATGTGTTCTATCGGTTAAGGTAAACCACATATGTCTAATTTCAGCAGGCCCGCTAATTTCTGCAATAGTTATTTTTTCCCCTGCGGGAATCGAGATACACCCTTGTCCTTTACGGCTAGGACCTAAAGCACTCGCTTTCATACAAGACTTACCCTTTTCGCCTGTCATATTTTCAGGTGAAATAGTTCGAGTTTGTTCAAAGTTAAATTGTGTCACTGAATTGAATATATTCATTTTTAATCCTTAATATGTCTTAATAAATTCTTATTATTACCGTCTAAAAGATATGTGTTTTTATTAATCTTTTTTTAATGTGTTTGCTTTTTGGTCTCGACTTAAGAAGAAAATGGCAAAAATCATAAAACCTAAAACCACCAAACCTAAATTATTAAACGTCGTTGCGGCGCCAGCGGTATCATAAATGTCGCCAACATAAGTTGAGAACAAAATAACCCCAACTGAACCTGCGACTTGATAACCAATCAGAAAAACAGTGGCAGAAAGACGAGCATTAAAATTGTTATCAATATACTTAAATACTGAGACTAAAATGGTTGAAATTTCTAAACAATGCATCAGCTTAATAATGGATATAATGACAATGCTATCAACATGAGCAGTTAAAAATATTCGTGATGCCGATATAAATGCAGCAAAAATAAGTGCATTTTTTGCGCCCACTCGATTAACAACAAAAGGAACACAAAACATGACTGCAGCTTCTAAGAACACTTGAAAAGAATTTAATAAACCATATAAATGATAACCATCATTTACATCGGTAAATTGTTGTGTGAAATAGACAGGAAACAGTTGCTGATCATAAATATTATAAAGGCTATAAGTGCCTAATACATAAATAACAAATATCCAAAACTTTTTGAGCGTAAACACAGAAAGGATTTCATTAAAGGTCAATTTTTCTTTCTTTTGAAATACCACACTTGAGGATTGAGTTAAGTCAGGTTTGAAATTGAGATTTAAAATCATAAAACAGAGACCGACAATTGACGCTGCCCAAAAATTAAGATGGGGATTAATACTTATTAAAATTCCGGCGATAAAAGTCCCTACTGCATAAGCAATACAGCCCCAAGTTCGACATTGTCCAAATTCAAATCCAAACGCCCGACTAATCTTTTCACAATATGAATCAATCAGTCCCATACCTGCCACCCAACCAAATCCTAAAAAGAAACTGCCAAAAATCACACCAACATAAAAGTTATGCTTTAAAAGTGGTTCATAAATATAAATTAATGCAGGTGCTGCGCAGGTGATAATAATACTTTGAAACCAAATAAGGTGTTTTTTTAAGACTAATTTATCTTGATAAACACCATATATAATCATGATAATTAACGAAATAAAGTAGTTAAATGAATAAATGATACCCGTTTGTTTCGCTGTTAAACCAATCTCTTTACTAAGCCAAATTGAGTAAAAAGAGAAAACAAAACTGCCTGCTGCGTAATACATAAAGCTATAACAGGAAGCAAACCAATAAGTTGGTTTTTTATAAAATTCACTTGTCATAATTTATCCTATGAAGAGTTAACCACTGATAAGGAATATAAAGAGCTAAAAATTTAGCTTTAATGGGTTTATTGGATAAATGTGATCCACATCAAAAATTATTTCTAAGACTTGCAATAAACAGCAAAATTCATCATGGTGTTTTGTTAACAATAGGTAAATCTAAAAGTAAGATAATCATTATGCTGATAAATTCAAAAAAATTTGAACGTTGAACTTTAAAACAAGATATCAGACAACTTTTTAATTCATAAATCGCAACAAGATGGGTTTACCCATTGAATGATTAAAAATGTTTTAATTAGACGCCATTAACTGTGTTTTAAATGATCAAAAAATGAGGAATGTCGATTCAGCAACATGCGTGAGACGATAAAATGTAACACGGTTAAGTATCCCTAAAAAATCTAACTTATAACTGCAAGATAGTTAACCTATATTAGATATATAAATTTAGTGAAAAAGACATCAAATTTAACTCAAACATATATGACAATCTAAAAAGTTGACACACATGATATAGCTAAAATATAACAACAATTTAAGATGGTTTATCGACTTGTCAGTTATGTAAGAATTGATAAAAATAGTATAAAAAAAATTAGAGTTACATTATTTAACTCTAATCAATTAGATGTTATTTTAAGGTTATATTTAAACGACTTAGGTATTTTAAAAAAATAAATTATGACCGAAAAACAAAATGAATATCACAGGCTTTATCAAGTCATCGCATCAGAATTAAAAAATCGGATTATTAGCGGTATTTACCCAATAGGAAGCAAATTACCTTCAGAAAGATTGGTGTGCGAAGAGTTAAAAGTTAGTCGTTCTGTCGTAAGAGAAGCAATAATCATGTTAGAAGTTGAAGGTTTTGTTGAAGCACGTAAAGGATCGGGTATCCACGTTATTGGCAATAGCTCGCTTAAAAACCTTTCATCAACTTCAGGAGGATTAAATTTTGTAAAAAGTGGGCCTTTTGAACTGTTGCAAGCACGCCAACTTATTGAAAGTAATATTGCTGAATTTGCTGCCACACAAATCACCAAGGGAGATATTGTTAAATTATTAGAAATTCAACATAATGCTCAAAAAGAAGATCATCATCGCGATCCCTATTGGGATATTAAATTCCATACTCAGATTGCCATGATTACTCGTAACAGTGCTTTAACTATCATTGTTGAAGAGACATGGCAACAGCGCACGTTAAATCCTTTATGGAAAAAACTTCATGAAAATATGCCAGAACAAACCATTAATAATTGGGCAGATGAACATAACCAAATTTTGGAAGCTTTAATTAATCGAGATCCTAAAGCAGCAAAATTAGCGATGTGGCAGCATTTAGAAAACACTAAAAAAGCACTTTTTGATGCTGCAAATAAAGATTTTGAAACAAGACGTGATCACTATTTATTTTCTGATAATCCCGTCATTAGTATCAATAACAATGAATTAGACTAAACTAAACAAATCATCAAGCTTTAACTCACTCGTAGCTATCAACTAATTAAAAATAAATTTAGCAAAATTAATTGACGCTATCTTGTGTTTAAGGCTCAAAATGATAATCGATAATGACTTTTATTACTTTAAACGCATTGATCACTTATCGTTGATCGTCAATTTGAATGCCTAAAGGCGGTTCAAAATGAAACTTACTGAGTTCTACTTTTCCAAGTTTTTGGTGCGATAGATCATAAAAACTGCGTTGTCCATCTTCCTCAATAATCGTAAAATTGGAAATCATTCCGCTTGGTAACACTGAAATGATAAAATTCTGACTTGAACTGTCTGTTGGCTTTAAAGTGAATGAATCTTGTTTACGTGTAACTTGATAGTGGTTCCAAATAGGATTATGACTATCGGTAATTAAAAGCATTAAACGATTATCAACGGCTTTTTTTAAATCCATCACTGTGACTTGTTCGACTGTTGGCGTATAGACCCACATATTACTTCCATCCGAAATAATAGTTGTTTCCTCTGGCTCTGTCATTCTCCAATTAAAATAGTAAGGTCTTGTTACCCAAAGATCCCCCTTTCCTTCTTGAACTTGCTGATTATCTGCTGTTTTTACATCTTGTGAAAAGCGTGCATAAAATCCGTCAACTTTGTCTAAACGCTGTTGTAAGACCTCTTTATCACCTGCCCAAGCGGATACGCTAACTAATAATCCCATTAATACTAAAAATTGTTTCATAACGAATCCTTACTTTTTTTATCTATAACAAAGCGTTAAATAGTGTTCGTAAATCTGATTAGGTCAAAATATTACCGTTTTTCGTTAAGTTCGAAAAGTTATTTTCTTTTCTTTTTCACTTATCAATTAACAAGTATATAATATAATGAATTTTTCAAACTTGGATACCACCTGTTATGCCTAGCATGTCATTTGATTTTACGACCGATGAATTTCAGCCTTTAGCGGCAAAAATGCGTCCACGTAATTTATCAGAATACATTGGACAAACTCAGCTACTAGGAGCAGGAAAACCATTACCGAAAGCCATTGAAGCCGGAAACCTTCATTCAATGATCTTATGGGGGCCTCCGGGCACTGGGAAAACCACATTAGCTGAAATTATAGCGCATCATGCTCATGCTAAAGTCGAAAGAATTTCGGCAGTCACATCCGGAATCAAAGATATTCGTGAAGCCATTGAGTGTGCAAAAATCAATCAGCAAGCGGGTATCCGTACGATCTTATTTGTTGATGAAGTTCATCGTTTTAATAAAAGCCAACAAGATGCATTTTTGCCTTATGTTGAAAATGGTACAGTTACTTTTATTGGGGCGACAACTGAAAATCCGTCATTCGAACTCAATTCAGCGCTGTTATCACGAGCTAGGGTTTATTTACTCAAATCATTAACCAATGCCGATATCGAAAATATTTTACAACAAGCCATTGATGATCCGGTTCGAGGTTATGGCAATAAACATGTCGTGTTACCACCAGAAACAAAAAAACAGATTGCTGAATTTGTCGGGGGGGATGCCAGACGTGCACTGAATACACTTGAATTATTAGTGGATATGTCCGGTGGCAATGAACTAACACCAGCGTTACTCAAAGAAGTCATGGGTGAGCGTAGTGCCAGATTCGATAATCAAGGTGACCGATATTATGATTTGATTTCTGCCGTCCATAAATCAATTCGTGGTTCTGCGCCTGACGCTGCATTATACTGGTATGCAAGAATCATTACTGCTGGTGGTGATCCCCTCTATGTTGCTCGTCGATTACTGGCAATTGCCTCTGAAGATGTCGGCAATGCTGATCCAAGAGCAATGCAAGTTGCATTGGCGGCGTGGGATTGTTTTACGCGTGTTGGCCCCGCCGAGGGAGAACGCGCCATTGCGCAAGCTATAGTTTATTTGGCTTGTGCACCGAAAAGTAACGCCGTCTATCTTGCTTTCAAACAAGCTATGAGTGACGCGCAGTCTAAGCCAGACTATGATGTACCTGAACATTTACGTAATGCACCAACCAGTCTAATGAAAAATTTGGGCTATGGAGCACAATACCGTTATGCACATGATGAACCTAATGCTTTTGCAGCAGGTGAAAATTATTTTCCGCCTGAAATGGCCGATAGTAAATATTATCAACCAACTGATCGTGGTGCAGAAAAAAATTATGCCGATAAACTTGCATGGTTAGAAGCCCAAAATAAAGCAAGCGCAATTCAACGTTATAAAAACCAAAAATGATTCATAAGTAAAACCTTTCTAAACCATTTTATTTTATTACAGAAAAAAACGTTTACTAACCGATAGTTAACAAAATAAAAAAATGTTAACTGACTAATAAATACACTATATATAGTAATAAAATGATTAATAGGCACTATATATTGTATATTTTGACAAATATCAATTATGATAAGCTCCACAAAAAACGGGATAAAACTGGATGGAAAATGAATAAATCAATATTTGTGACCAAGCGAGATGGTAAGAAAGAACCTATCAATCTTGATAAAATTCACAAGGTAATTACATGGGCAGCAGAAGGATTAGAAAATGTTTCGGTATCTCAAGTTGAATTACGTTCACATATTCAATTTTATGATGGGATCCGAACATCTGATATTCATGAAACAATTATTCGAGCTGCCGCCGATCTTATATCGCAAGATTCACCAGATTATCAATATTTGGCTGCACGTTTAGCCATTTTTCATTTACGTAAAAAAGCGTATAACCAATTTACTCCTCCACCACTTTATGAACATGTAAAAAAACTAGTGGCAAGTGACCGTTATGACAAACACTTACTTGAAGATTATACGCAAGAAGAGTTTGAACAAATGGATAAAATTATCGATCATTGGCGTGATATGTCTTTTTCGTACGCAGCAGTAAAACAGCTTGAAGGAAAATACTTAGTTCAAAATCGGGTAACAGGCGAGATTTATGAAAGTGCACAGTTTTTATACATTTTAGTCGCAGCTTGTCTTTTTGCTAATTACCCTAAAGATACGCGTCTTAGCTACATCAAACGCTTTTATGATGCAGTCTCAACTTTTAAAATTTCATTACCAACGCCAATTATGGCCGGTGTTCGCACCCCAACACGCCAATTTAGTTCATGTGTACTTATCGAATGTGATGACAGCTTAGATTCTATTAATGCGACGGCAAGCGCAATTGTCAAATATGTGTCACAACGTGCAGGCATTGGTGTTAATGCGGGCAAAATTCGAGCGCTTGGTAGTTCGATTCGTGGTGGTGAAGCTTTCCACACCGGTTGTATTCCTTTTTATAAATATTTTCAAACAGCGGTAAAATCCTGTTCACAAGGCGGTGTTCGTGGTGGTGCTGCAACGGTATTTTACCCGCTTTGGCATTTAGAAGTCGAAAGTCTATTGGTTTTACGTAACAATCGAGGTGTTGAAGAAAACCGTGTTCGACATTTGGATTATGGTGTTCAGATTAATAAATTAATGTATCAACGCTTAATCCAAAACGAAAACATTACCCTTTTTAGCCCGTCAGATGTTCCGGGTCTATACGAGGCGTTTTTTGCCGATCAAGCAAAATTCGATGCGTTGTATCATCAATATGAACAAGATGTAAACATTCGAAAACGTGTAGTAAAAGCGGTAGAACTCTTTGCCCTGTTAATGCAAGAACGTGCATCAACTGGACGTATTTATATCCAAAATGTTGACCACTGTAATACTCACAGTCCATTCAATGCTCAGCTTGCGCCTGTACATCAATCTAATTTATGTATGGAAATTGCGTTACCAACTAAACCGCTGAATAATGTCAACGATGAAAAGGGTGAAATAGCACTATGTACACTGTCCGCTTTTAATTTAGGTGAAATTCAATCGTTAGATGATTTTGAAGAGCTTGCCGATTTAACGGTTCGTGCCCTTGATTCACTGCTTGATTATCAGGATTACCCTGTTCCTGCTGCTCGCAATTCATCTATTAATCGCCGTACATTAGGCATTGGTGTCATTAACTATGCCTATTATTTAGCAAAACATGGGGTAAAATATTCAGACGGCAGCGCTAATAATTTAACCCACCGCACGTTTGAAGCGATGCAATATTATCTTTTAAAAGCATCAAATAACCTAGCGAAAGAAAAAGGTGCATGTAACTTATTTAACGAAACGACCTATTCACAAGGGATATTACCGATAGATACCTATAAAAAGGATCTTGATACCATTACAAAAGAGCCATTACATTATGATTGGGAATCACTGCGTGAATCAATTAAAACTCATGGTCTACGTAATTCAACCTTATCGGCGTTAATGCCTTCTGAAACGTCTTCGCAAATATCTAATGCGACTAATGGTATCGAGCCACCTCGAGGGTATGTCAGCGTTAAAGCATCGAAAGATGGCATCTTAAAGCAGGTAGTACCTGACTATAAAGATTTAAAAAACTTCTATGAACTACTTTGGCAAATTCCTAATAACACGGGTTATTTACAATTAGTTGGTATTATGCAGAAATTTATCGATCAATCAATTTCGGCTAACACCAATTATGATCCGACAAAATTCCCGAATGACAAAGTACCGATGAAACAGCTACTTGCTGATTTATTAACCGCATATAAATTTGGTGTCAAAACACTCTACTACCATAACACACGCGATGGGGCTGAAGATATTCAAGGGGATATTGCACTAACTGAAAGTGATGACGGTTGTGAAGGCGGGGCTTGTAAAATTTAATTGCCCTTTTAGACAAAAACAAAGCATCACTTTAAAAACATTCAATGGGGGATTTTGATCCCCCAATATTGCCCCTTTTCCGCTGTCGACAGGTAGTGGTAAAAGTAACTAAATTCAGTTAGGAGTACGATTATGAATATGAATTACAGTACCTTTTCGCATGTACATAACGATCAGCTTAAAGAACCCATGTTTCTTGGTCAACCGGTTAATGTGGCGCGTTATGACCAACAAAAATATGAAATGTTCGAAAAATTAATCGAAAAACAACTTTCGTTTTTTTGGCGTCCGGAAGAAGTCGATATATCTCAAGACCGCATTGACTATGCGGCACTACCCGAACATGAAAAACATATTTTCATCAGTAATTTAAAGTACCAAACATTATTGGATTCGATTCAAGGTCGTAGTCCAAACGTTGCTTTACTCCCTTTAATTTCAATTCCTGAACTTGAAACTTGGGTAGAAACGTGGTCGTTTTCAGAAACAATTCACTCTCGTTCTTACACACACATCATACGTAACATTGTCAATGATCCCTCGGTGGTATTTGATGACATTGTGACAAATAAAGAGATCCAAAAACGTGCGGGTGACATTGCGGGTTATTATGATGATCTGATTAGTTATGCAAGCTATTACAATTTATTGGGTGAAGGGAATCACACGGTTAACAATAAAACCATTACTATAAGCTTACGTGAATTGAAAAAGAAACTGTACCTTTGCTTAATGAGTGTTAATGCCCTTGAAGCCATTCGTTTTTATGTCAGCTTTGCTTGTTCATTTGCTTTCGCTGAACGAGAACTAATGGAAGGAAATGCAAAAATCATCAAACTCATTGCCCGTGATGAAGCCCTACACTTAACGGGAACTCAATTTATGATTAATACGCTTCGTAGTGGTGAAGATGATCCTGAAATGGCTGAAATCGCAAAAGAGTGTGAACAAGACTGCTATGACCTGTTTTTACAGGCAGCGAATCAAGAAAAAGAGTGGGCAGCATACTTATTTGAAGGTGGTTCAATGATTGGTTTAAATAAAGATATTTTATGTCAATATGTTGAATACATCACCAATATTCGTATGCAAGCGGTCGGATTGAAATTGCCTTACGAAGTAAAATCTAACCCGATTCCATGGATCAATAACTGGTTAGTATCCGACAATGTACAAGTTGCTCCACAAGAAGCCGAAATGAGCTCTTATCTAGTCGGTCAAATTGATTCTGAAATCAATGAAGATGATTTGAGTGATTTTACTTTATAATTTACGCTGTCATTAAAACTTCCTATCCTGACTTGCACAGGTTTAGTACTAAAGCCTGTGCATGTTTTGCCTTCATTGGTTAACCAAATCCAAGTAATTACAATCCAATTTCTTTTTTTAATTTATATTACATTTCTTAATGTTTGATTAATAATCTTTTTAATTGTATTATTTAACCAATATTAGTTAAATAAATCAAAAGGAAGTAAGAAGTAAAATGAATAAATTCATGATAAGTTTAATTGCTATTACGTTACTATCAGGTTGTAAAGTTGAATTAGCACCGACAGTAAACCTTAGCGATGTGCAAAGTGAAACAGCAAAAACCGTACAGTCAAAAATATTGATTGAAGTTTCATCATGTACTGACTTTAAAGATTCACGACAAGAATCATCCACGTTAATAAAAGCCAAAAATGAAATTCAAAAAATTTTTGCGGATGCAAAATATATTGAATGTTATCGAGAAAAAATGGATTCTAAAGCAGTATTTGAAATACCGATTATGGTAGGAGGAAAAACGGGTAATGGCGATATCCAAATACGCAATAACGAGTCAGGTGGTATGGTTGTTGAAATGTCAAAAAAATTAGAACAAAAGATCAGTAATCACCAAAATTCGACATTTCGCAAAATCAATACATTAATCAGTATTAACGTCAATAATGATTTGAATCAATCACAACAAATTATTGGTTATGCTATCTATCTTGATAACAATGCGATTCCTGTATCTAAGTATGATTTAAAACCAGGTCAGCATACGATTAAATTATCTGATGTTTCGGTCTCTGCAATATTAACTAAGGGTTCCGCTTTAGTTTATGAAAATGCTAATGATTCAATCGATACAAAAAATTAGCTTTAACTAAAATAAAAGCCCATCAACGCTTTTATTTAGTTTATGATATTTAAAATGTAAGGTAAAAACTATCGAATTGCTTTTTAGCTTGACGAAATTATGTTGTTTTTTTGGGGTATAAATCATAATAGATAACAGTAAATGTTTTCGTGTTAATTACTATCAATATTTGAAGCATAATTAAATAAAACTGTGTTATATTGTAGTTGCACTAACGTTTGAAACAGTACTATTCATCGATCTTGAAAAAACTTACTTCATTTTTACTTACATTAATTATAGGTTTTAATATGAAAAAACTTTTATTGAGTAGTCTTGTCGGTTTAGTTTTGGTTGGTTGTGGTGAAAAAAAAGTAACTGAAGAAATGCTTATTGGTGAGTGGGATTGCACATTTTCAGGGCAAGAGGCAAAATGGGAAAATGGTAAATTTTCTGACTATGCACCACTCAAACAAGATAAAGGGATGATTAAGTATTTTATGAAGGACAATACCTTATTTTTCAATTTTGGTACAGATACATCTTATCCATATAATTTAAAAGCTTATTATAATGATTCAATGGATATAAAATCCAATAATGGTGTTACATCAAAAACGCAAAAGACCATGAACTATTTATCACCAGACAAATTCAAAACAACGGAAGTAACTGAAATTCTTATCGATAATGCTCCAAACGCAAATCGAAAAATGAATGTAGAAATAAATTGTGATCGTGTAAAAAATTAAAACAAAAGTTCAAGCAACAAACTAAACTGTTGCTTGACAGTCTGTGAAAATCAGGTAACGATATGATTATTGAATGGTCTTAATTTTATTCCCATGACGCAAGTGCATTTAATTTATCCTATTTCACCACTTGATTTTAGTGATGCTGAGATAAATATTAACTTTCTCAAACAACACCTTGACCAATTTCAACAATGGTCGATGAAGCAATTTAAACAAAATGCAGATATTGATGAATTAGTGCATCTACGCAGTCAATTTATCGATAAATTACTTGCACGATTATGGTGCTATTTTCAAATTCCCGATCAAACTTCATCAACTTTAAAAAATAATCGTATTGCATTAATCGCTGTCGGGGGGTATGGGCGAGCAGAGCTACACCCTTTGTCAGATATTGATATTTTGATATTAAGTGATTACCCGCTTAATTATGACATCGAAAAACAAATCGGCAAGTTAGTACGGCTGCTTTGGGATCTTCATTTGGATATAGGTCATAGTGTCAGAACGCTAAAAACGTGTTTGCAAGAAGCTAAAAACGATATTACTATCATGACCAATTTAATTGAATCAAGATGGGTTGCGGGTAATAATCCATTATTACAAACCCTTCGACAACACATTTTTAGTGATAAAATTTGGCCTTCTCCTGCTTTTTATCGTGCTAAAATTGCCGAACAACAAGCCCGGCATCAGCAATATCACAGTACAACTTATAATCTTGAACCTGATTTAAAAAATAGTCCGGGCGGTCTACGGGATATGCAAATTATTCAATGGATTGCGATTCGTCACTTTGGCGATGAATTTTTGCAAAAAATTGCTGATTTTCATTACCTCACTCCAGAAGAGGTAGACGAATTTAGAACTTGTCGTAAATTTTTATGGCGTATTCGTTTTGCCCTTCACAGTGTCATTACTCGCTATGACAACCGATTGCTTTTTGATCGTCAATTAAGTATCGCCAAGCTTTTAGGCTATCAAGGTCAAGGAAATGCACCTGTTGAACAAATGATGCATGATTACTACCGAATTGCACACAACGTTACTGAACTCAATCAGATGTTACTGCAATTATTTGATGAGTCTATTCTTGAAGTTAATCCAAGCAATAAACCCTATGCTATCGATGAACACTTTCAAATCCGAGAAAAATTAATTGATGTAAAAGATGATAGTATCTTTAAAAAAGATCCGACAATGATATTACAGCTGTTTTACACCATTTTGCTCAATCCTCAAATCATCGGTCTCTATTCTAATACCATTCGTCAGTTACGCTCTGCAAGGCGAAAACTTACCACATTATTATGTGAACATCCTAAAGCCAGAACACTATTTATGTTAATCATTAAGCATCCGGATGCCATTGCAAAAGCAATTTTACCCATGCATCGTTATGGTATTTTAGCGGTCTATATACCTGGTTGGAAACATATCGCTGGTATGATGCAATTTGATCTATTTCATACCTATACAGTTGATGAACATACGGTACGATTATTAATAGAGCTTGATAGTTTAAAATCAGAACAAGGGAAACAAAAGCATCCTAATAGCTCAAACGTTTTTGCTAAATTATCCAAACCTGAACTGTTAATTATTACGGGTTTATTTCATGATATCGGTAAAGGTCGACATGGTGATCATTCTGAAATTGGTGCTAAATTAGTTGAAAAATTTTGTCAATTACATGAGCTTGAAACAAAAGATACTGATCTGATTATTTGGTTAGTACGCTATCATTTACTGATGTCAGTCACGGCACAAAATCGAGACTTACAAGATCCTGCTGTGATTCAAGAATTTGTTCAACAAGTTAAAAGTCGGCGTCGCCTTCAATATTTACTCTGCTTAACCGTTGCTGATGTGTGTGCGACGAACGAAACACTTTGGAACAGTTGGAAGCAAAGCTTAATACGTCAACTGTATTTTAATGCCGAACACTTATTTGATATTGGAATAAACCAAATACCGGAACAGCGGAGTATTGCTCGTCAACACAAGCAAGAAGCACTATCCATCTTAATCGCTCAAAATTATGATGAGCAACACATCAAAAACTTTTGGCTAAACTATCGGGTGGATTACTTTTTGCGCTACACTACCGAACAGATTGTGTGGCATGCTCAAAATTTGTTAAACCACGACTTAACGCAAACACTAGTTATGATCAATCCGACGCCGTATCATGGTGGTACAGAAATCGTTATTTACTCACCAGACCGACCTTATTTGTTTGCTACCGTCTGCAACAACTTAAGTATGCACAATTTAAATATACTTGAAGCGCTTATCATCACTAATAAACAAGGATTTGCGCTTGATACCTTTATTGTACTGGAACCTAACGGCAATACCGTTCAATCTGATCGCCATGAAGGTATAATAAATGCACTTGAAAAAACATTACAACAACCGACTTATAAAGGTGTTACGGTAAAACCGCCTAAACAACGATTACGCTATTTTTCAGTGCCGACACAAATTAACTTTTTATCATCCTTTAACGAAAGTCAAACCTATATGGAATTGATTGCTTTAGACAGACCTGGACTTTTAGCTTGTGTTGGAGAAGTTTTTGCGAACTTAGAAATATCTTTAAGGAGTGCCAAAATTGCCACTATCGGCGAACATATCGAGGATCTGTTTATTTTGACCGACAAACATAACCATGCCCTTGATGATGATACTTGTCATAAACTAAAACAATCCATCATTGTTGCGCTCGATGCAATGAATTAATCACATAAATTAAAGATAATAACTATGCAATTTTTTACTATTTTGTTTCCTATTTTTTGTATTTTCGTGGTGGGATTTATTGCGCAGAAAAAATTACATTTTGATGTGGCAAACCTGTCCAAAATGTCACTGTATGTGCTTTCACCCTTTTTGGCATTTAAAACATTTTATACACATACCTTAACAACAGAATACTTATTCTATATTTGCTATATTTTTGGTCTCTGTTTTGCTCTAGTCATCATTATTTCGATTTGGTCTATTTTGATGAAATATTCCAGCAAAGAACGCTGTGCAATGATTTTAAGCGCTTGCTTTATGAACAATGGTAATTATGGCACACCCGTATTGCTTGTCTTTTTTGGCACAATAGGATTTGATCTGGGCGTAATTATGATGGTGCTACAACAATTTGTCATGAGTACTGTTGGTATCTATTATGCGGCAAAAGGTAGCGCACGAGATGATATCGTTACGCAAAAAGATGTCATTAACAAAGTTATTCGAATGCCTGTGGCGTATGGGGCGTTTTTAGGTATCCTTTTTCAACTTTGTAACATTCCCTTATCTAAATCGATTATGACGTCCATTGGGATGATTGGTGACGCATCCATCGTGGTGATTATGATTATATTAGGTATGCAATTAGCGAAAATAAAAATCACCCAACTGGATTATCCTAAATTATCTTTTGCACTCCTCACTCGGATGATTCTATCGCCAATTGTTGCTTGTGCCATGGTCTACTTCATGCCTATTGCACCGGTATATAAGCAAGTGCTAATAGTACTAGCGGCAATGCCAAGTGCGGCAAACACGACATTAATGTCGGTACAATTTGACACACACCCTGAACTTGTATCAAGTGCCACTTTTTTCAGTACTTTAATCAGTTTAATTACTCTGCCGATTGTTCTATCCTTAGTTGGGGCGCCCATTCCTTACTGATTCATGATCTCTCGATAAGAGAGATCTTATCTTTTACCATCAAAAACCATTTTTTTGATAAACGTTATCTGGATTCGGCCCTACGCGTTGATTTTGGTTAAGTCCATTAATCGCTTGTATTTCATCTGAAGTGAGTTCGAAATCAAAAATATTAGCATTCTGCACAATTCGATCCGGATGTGCTGATTTAGGGATCACAATGTAACCATTTTGAATATGCCAGCGTAATGTCACTTGTGATGCTGATTTCTGATATTTATTACCAATTTTAATAAGAAGCGGATCATTAATGACTTTGTTACGAGCCAACGGTGACCAAGCTTCAATAGCAATCTTTTGTTGTCGTAAATATTCCACTAATTCGATTTGAGTTAAATAAGGATGAATCTCGATTTGATTAAGCATGGGTTTAATATTTGCTTTGGTTGAGAGTAATTCTAAATGCGAGATTTGAAAATTACAAACGCCGATTGCCCGCACACGCTTTTCTTCATACAGTTTTTCGAACGCCTTCCATGTATCAAAAAAAGTGTCACTTAATGGCCAGTGAACTAAAAAAAGATCGAGGTAATCAAGCTGTAAATCTTTTAGCGACTGATCAAAACCCGCTAATGTTTTATCATAACCTTGATTGCTATTATTGATTTTAGTGGTAATAAACAATTTATCACGTGCGACATGGCAATCTTTAAGAATTTGCCCGAGTTGCTTTTCGTTCTGGTAAAGCTGAGCGGTATCAAACGCTCGATACCCCGCATTAATAGCCACATTTACTGCACATGATAATTCATCAAAATCAGTTAATTGATAAGTGCCAAAACCGAGTTGCTGCATTGCTACATGATGACTAAGCATTACTTTACTGTTGATCGAAATCGTCATGATAACCCCTTATATTTTATTCAGATTATTGATCAATTATATCGATCATATCGATATTATCAATTAATTTAGAGTATTATCTCTTCTTCATCACCATCCCACTCTTTTTCGAATTGATTCACAAACTCAACCAATATAGCGTGACGTTTTAATGCGATTTTTTTTGCAATTTGTGTATTCATCCTATCTTTGAGTAAAAAGAGTTTTTCATAAAAATGGTTTATTACTGTATTAGGTTGTTTATAGTTTTCTTCATTTAATGATGTTCTGGGTAATATAGTGGGATCATACATAATATTGTGCTTGTTACCCCCATAGTAAAACGTCCGAGCGATACCAATAGCACCAATGGCATCTAATCGATCTGCATCTTGTACAATTTGCCCTTCTAACGACAATTCTTTTTTTTGAGTAAGATTTTTTCGATATGACATATTTTCAATAATGTCAAAAATATGTTTAATTTCGCTTTGACTGATCGTTTGTTGAATTAAAAAATCGTGTAACTCACTCATGGCGTGATTCACATCTGATACCACTTTTTCATCGATAACATCATGAAGATAGGCACTTAAAATCACGATAAAGTAATTGGCTGTTGGCTCATGTTTTAAAATTTGTTTTGCCAATTTAACTACTCTTTCAATATGCGCCATATCATGACCAGAAAAATCGTCAGCAAGTTTTTGTTTAACAAAAGTTTGAACATTATTGATAATTTTTTGTTGATCGACCATTTTCTTTGATTCCTGACTCATTCGATTTATCACTTCCTTAATGTGGGACACTATTTTGAGATATGATTAACATTTAGGTCAAATTATGCTTGATGCCATTGATAAGCGAATAAACTAAGATGACCTAAAATTTTAGTTAACAAAAAAGAGGCGATTTTTTTCTACTTTTTTGATTTGATAGAATGATATAAATCAAACTATCTTTTTAATTTAACTTTTCGCTCGGATAATAACACACCACAGAGCGTAAATAATGTGCCAAACGCAGCAAGCCAAGTAAACGGCTCATTCAATATAATTACCGCACCAATAATCGTTAACACAGGAACCAGATAGAGATAAATGCTAATCTTTACAGCCCCCACTAATTTCACCGCATAATTCCAAGATACAAAACAAATTGCAGATGCCCCTACGCCTAAAAACAGGATATTAAATAGATTGGTTGTATTGCTAAATCGAGCTAAATTTAGTTTAAAATCGAATAAATAAAGTGCTGGAAGCATGAGCAATAAACCATAAAAAAAGAATCGTCGGGTTAATAAAATCGTGTTATACCCTCGATGACTACTTTTTTTAGTTAAAATCGAATAACATGCCCAAAATAAACAGGCTAACATAGCGAGCAGATCACCAAGCGGATTCATGGCAAGCACATATTTGCCATTAAAGCAGATTAATCCAACGCCAATCGAGGCAAATAAACAACCAACGTAAAAACGCTTAGGTGGTGTTTCAGCCTTGAGAAAAAACATAGCTAATAGCGCAGTAAATATGGGGGCTAATGTTGTGATAATTCCTACATTTGAAGCAGTAGTATAGGTTAATGCAATATTTTCACATAAAAAATAACAGGTAATCCCACATAATCCAGCACATAAAAACATGAACTCTTGTTTTACTCCTTGCCAAACTAACAAACGAGGGCATAGAATCCAGAGCGTTACATAACCCAGTAAAAAACGAAAAAATAAAATCTCTATCGGTTTAAACTCAATTAATAATGTTTTGGTGGAAATAAACGTCGTTCCCCAAAAAAACACAGTCATTAATGCAATTAAATGCCCCTGTGTTCTTTTTGTTAATAACATAAAGACCTCAATCTTACAGCAATGTAGCCCTTTCTGAGTAAATTTTTACTCACTTTTCAAAGGCATTGATAAATATATTAGGAATAATACAAAAATTATGTCTAGTGCTTACTTGATTTTGTTAAAAATAATGCTATTTAAGAATATGCACTTATACTAACGCTATGCTCTTTTGTGTGCAAAAAATTTCAAGTCATTATAATGATAGGTAAATATGAAGTAGAAAGATGACAGATAAAAAAAATCCACCCGAAATTCGAGTGGAGGGCAAAAAATGAAAAAACGTAATCTGTTAATATAGACAAGCAAAAACCCAAAAAGTTCAATTTAATTTCAGATATTTTTGAAATTTTATTAAAATAATTTTTAATTATTTGATTTATTTTTATTTGTTTAATTAAATTTTTTTCAAAAAAAGTAAAATTTTTTACTTTTTCAACATCCACTAATTAATCATGTCAGCTTTGTAACCCATCCCCTCTAACGCTAGTTATAAAGTCACATTTACAAATGAAACTATTTAACGCTTTTAATAAGAGCAAAACTATCATAAAACAAACATTTGATTGCCTAACCCAAACTAAGCTAACTTGTATTCATGCTTGATTTCACCTATAATGTCCCGATATTGTATTACGTTACTTATCACAATTGGGGCTGATTCTGGATTCGACGGGATTTGCGAAACCCAAGGTGCATGCCGAGGTGCGGTAGGCCTCGTAAATAAACCGCAAAAAAATAGTCGCAAACGACGAAAACTACGCACTAGCAGCTTAATAACCTGCATAGAGCCTTCTCTCCCTAGCCTCCGCTCGTAGGACGGGGATAAAGAGGAGTCAAACCCAAACGAGATCGTGTGGAAGCCTTGCTTGGGGCGGAAGCATTAAACTTAATCAAGCTAGTCTATCGGTAGCGTGTTTGTCCGCAGCAGGTAGGCGAAATTTAAAGACAAACTACGCATGTAGTACCAAGGATGTAGAAATTTCGGACGGGGGTTCAAATCCCCCCAGCTCCACCACTATTTTTATAAAACAAATCAGTTAAATAATAAAATAGTGTTTATTTACCCCCAATAATTAGCTTCTTCTCTTGCAATATTTTAATTGCTTCTAATATGTTGGAAAACTCTTTGTTTTGCATAATCATGTATAGTTGATTTGTACTCACCCATATAACGCCAAAACCTGTAACAATTGGCACTATATCACCAAATGTTTCATAGCCCAAAGCAAAACTCTTTAGCCTTAATTAAACAATCGGCTAGCTCAATTAGGTGACCTATTTTTTCTTTTTTTCCTTTCTCATATGTGTCCTTTTAAAAATAAAAAAACCGCATTAGGCGGCTATTTATCAGTATTAAACTGAAAAGTTACAAATATCATTTTTTAAGATGTGCTTTTAATAAATCAGCACCTACATCCTTTAAAATAGATAAAGCTTGACTAAATCCGTTTAATTTCTATTACATAGGGTACTATTGTGGCATTTATGCTAGTTGAAACTTTTCTTTTAATCTTTTTAAAAGAAGGCTTTCAATGTAAAAATAAAAAGAAATCATTAACTGTTCGAGTAGAATATTATATTCTAATATAATAAAATCCCTTATATTGAATATATTATTTATTTTTTGTACTACCTTTTCACCATTACAATCCAAATTAAAAAATGTCTTGTATAAATTATATAAATCTTTTTCGTTTACTGATTCAATTGCAAATACTTTATCTGTATTCTGTGAAACATATGGTATGTTATGAGTTAAAAATAAATCATGTTTATGAGAATTATGTAATCGATTTAGTAATTTTAGAAACAGTGTATGCTCGATATGTTGGTCTTGAAAGTTAATAGTTTCTTCTTTATCTTTATTTTTTTCTCTTATACTTTGAGATTTTAATAATTGTCCTATCGATTCGATCTTAGTGTTGTTATTTCTAATGTAACAGTCATACTGAATAATATTATCTATAATTCTTTTCATATTAAAAGTAAGACTCATTAATTCATAATTTAGTGTTTCATCACTAAAAAAGCAGGAAGATAAGCATATTTGTTGTATATTAGTGTTTATAAGCTTGGGATATTTTTCAAAAAATAAATATGAAAATGCATTATAAAATGAATAAAACTTTATAAATTCATAATCTAAATTTCTGCTCATATATAACATAAATTTATTCTTTATTGCAAAATATTCTTCCGTTCCCTTTTTTATTAACTCTAAGGAATAATTTTTTCCATAGCCTGTTTGATACCTCACCTCTAAATCGGGGTTAGTTAAGACAGTATCATCACGAGGAAGTGTTAGAATAACGGCTTGAGGAACATCAATATTTTTAGTCATTATCAAATTCCTATTATTATTACTTTGAACTAAATTATATTTTTTCTACAAAAAATATAAAGATTATATATTAAATTAACTTAATATTCGTTTTAGTTAAAAGTAATTAGGTGCTAAAGCTATGTATTCTTAACTAAACCCACAAACTTCTTTCACTTTTTCTAAAAACAATTTACTTGCATTCTTCGGCATAGCTAAGTAAAAGTAATTTGAAACATTAACCGGTTCGATCACTATGCCAAAATCAAACAACTCTTCATCAAACACAATATCCAGTGATTTTACCTACTATGCTCCATGGGGAAATTTAGCCACATTTTATAAAGGTTATGGTCAAGCTGATGGTGTTTATGCATTAGGCAGGATTCAAGAAGGAAGAGAACAACTTGCGCAACTCAGGCAAAATATTACTGTTACATTAGAGTATATAGATTAAACATGCATTGATAAATATGGATATCAAGTAGTGCTTAGAGAGGTATCTTATTTTATTTCCCTAAAATCTATTTTTCTTCAAAAAAGAATAAGAGAATTTGGTTGTTTTAATAAAAGTAAAATGAAGTAATATTAAGGTTTATAAGCACCACTTCAATTCCCGTCTACCCGCCACTTTAATTGACAGGTATAAATTGAAGAAAAATAGTAGTTAAAATGGTACAGATCTTAGAATTATTTCTACTCTGCATAATTAGGGAAAATATTATTAGATTAGGATTTGCTACAGATATTGCATTTTCACATTCTTCTATTTTTTTATCTATTTTGAAATTATGGTATTTAAAAAATATTAAGCTAATTTTGATTCTGTTTCAAAAATTCACCGTTTGTATATCCTCACTTCAGGCAAATAAAAAAGCAGTTAACGGGATTTAAAATAATAGTTTTTTCATTGTTTATTCTCTGGAAATATTCATCAATTAAAACTATATTGTTTTGTTTTTTAATTTTTAAATTCAATTGCTTATGTAAATTAATTAGAGTACATTGATCAGTGTCAACGAACATTGATTTTCAATTAAAAGTTTAATGTTTTACATGAAATAAAAAAATAATTAACCAAATAGGTTGAATTAACCTTCATTTATAGTAAAATAGCACTTGTATTTGAAGTTCAAATACATTAATAGGAGATATAAATATGGCACTCACAGAATTTGGCAAAGTAGTCAGAAAAGCGAGAATTGATACAGGTTACACTTTGTTAACCATGTCTCAAGAACTTAATACTACCCCTGCTTATCTCAGTGGGCTTGAAACAGGGCTAAAAAAAATCCCTAAAAGTTGGGTTGTGAAAATATCTGATTTTTTCATATCCAAAAATCATGAAATAAAAAATCTACAACAATTGGCTGATGTATCTAATGAAAATGTTGCTATTGATGGCTTACCATTACAACAACAAATGTTAATAGCAGGGTTTGCAAGATCATCATTTACTGTTGAAGAATTGCATAGATTTGCAAATTTATTAGAAAAAATAAATGAAGATAGGGAATAACAAATGGTTGAAGAGTATCAAATGCGGGGAAATCGTGTTGCACCAATGGAAGCGAAAGATATTGCAACAAAAGCTATAAAGTTTTGCAAAATATTCAAGCTTTCAAAAGATTCTGGATATAATTTTGATGTTGTTTTTGAAAAGCTTTCTTACTTTGGAATTACGTTAAAAGTTATTAGCAATAAGCAATGGCGAGATTTGACATATAATTTGACGGATGGGCATTGTGATCCTAATCACCTAACAATAAGCATACCCAATAAAACGTATGTCTTAGCTTGTAAAGGTCACCAAGAAGCCCTTTTTACTATATTTCACGAGTTAGGGCATTTATTGTTAGGTCATAAAGCTGTTTTACACCATTCATCGATAAAGCCTAAGTGTAATGAAGATGCAGAATGGCAAGCGGATTTATTTGCTGAAATTGTTTTGCGTGAAATAGACAAATCGCAAAATCAAATATCATTTGATTTTGGAATATAAAAAGCACCAATTTATGATCAGTGCTTTTTATTTAAGGGTGTTAGTTATATATTTTGCGGATATAAAACTAGCTTAACATTAACCATAAGAACACTAAGGTAGTATCAAATGATTATTTTGAATAACGTCGTAAGATTATACTCTTTATTTTCGATGAAGCAAGACTTATTTATACTCTAAGGTGTTCTCCTTCACATATAAGGAGATATCACATGAAAGATTTTATTTGTCCTAAGTGTGGTAATACCTGTGATGTTACATTTACGCCATATGTGGTGAAAAATGGTAAAACTATTTATCCTAAAAATAAAAGAGTTTTTGCCATTCCAAATTGTAACTGTACAGCTACAAAAAATAAATCGGTTTAATGCTTAATTAAATTAACAGCATTTCCGCAATGTCGTGTATTGAGTGTAAACATTACATGTTTGCTCATATGCATTAACCGCAAATTTTGCTGACATAACCATGTTGTAAAGTTGTTGATGACCAGCCATCAACAACTTTACAACATTAATTAACTGTTACTACACAATTGAAAAATCGACATTGGTATTTATTTTTAATTTGCGCTTTACGCTTAAGTTGTAATAAATTTTTTGAATGGATGTCATCACAATTATGAAGCCGTTAAACTCACAAACGCATTAGGCTTTTGTTTTTTTAGCTTGTTATATTGAATAATAAAATCGGCTAATTCATCATCTTCAGCATAAAAATAAGCGCTAGGTACATCAAGAACTTTTGCGAGACGTTTTACAAGAGTAAAATCAGGTGAATGAACTTCATTTTCATAAGAACTAATGCAGGAACTTGCTGATTCTTCCTCTAATCCTGCTTTCACTCCAAGTTCAGTTTGTGTCAGATCTGCATTAATTCTAGCTATTTTTAATCGCTTACCAATCATGATTATTGCTACTCATCTTATATAGTTTTGATTAATAATTATCCTCTTCTTCGATTTGAATTTCGTAATGGAATACTTTAATAAATCATGTATAACTTGAATTTTGATTTTAATTTAATCTAAATTAAAATTTTCCATTAATAATTAATGTAATTGATGAATTTAGGAGGTGTTATGAATAGCAAGAAAGACTGGCATCCTGCCGATATTATTGCTGTATTGAAAAAGAAAGGAACAACGCTATCTGCATTATCTAGACAATCTGGCTATGCACACCTTCAACACTGGCCAACGCACTTGTACGTCCATGGACAAAAGGCGAGCTGATTATTGCCAATGCATTAGGTGTAGAGGCTAAACGGATTTGCCCCTCTCGTTATAGAAAGAAAATTTGGGTATTGCGAAGTAAAGAATGTGTATAGAAACAATCTAATATCTATTACGGACAATACTAAAAACTCGG
This sequence comes from Gilliamella sp. B3801, assembly GCF_026536645.1. Lineage (NCBI taxonomy): Bacteria > Pseudomonadati > Pseudomonadota > Gammaproteobacteria > Orbales > Orbaceae > Gilliamella > Gilliamella sp. B3801. The sequence goes on along the minus strand of NZ_JAFNNR010000003.1, from coordinate 9,068 downwards.
GTTCAATAAAATGCACGGTTCACGGCACTCTTTTCACTTTACACGATAAAAAACGCTTACTGGTTGGGAATCACCGAGAACCAAGAATTAACTAGTAAAAAGCTAATGCCTGAGTAGCAGATTAGAAAACAATTGGCTACGCTAGCAGAGAACTTGGGCATGAGTAGATTACGGGGTTAGGGTTTATTTAAGATAACTCAGCTAATTTATTTAATAAGTTATGAGCAATATTCTCTAATAATGATGCATTTAAATTGTAAATTAATTAATGTATAGCAATACTATTTTTACAGTATATAACTACTAATTACATTCATCAGGATAACAAAATATAGTAAAATATGGACTATTATGCATTAATGTACCATTATTCATACAGAGTATTATATGATATTAGCTAACATTCTTCGTGATTCAGACTATAAACTAAACCAATTTAAAGATGAAAAAATTACCAAATTAGAACAAAGCATTGTTTTCAAACAAGATAAAAAAGGCAGTGATATTGCCTATATTGAATGTCTAATTCGTAAAAAACAAATTAAATTGACACCAGAAGAGGTTGTTCGCCAATTATATTTAATGGTATTAATCGATGATTACCAGTATTCAAATAGCCGTATAGCAGTAGAGGAATCTGTTTCTTTTGGGCGAGAGAAAAAACGTGCCGATATTGTCGTGTTTGATGCACAACAACTTACGGTTCCTTATATCATTATTGAGCTCAAAAAACCTAAATTAAAAGATGGTAAAGAACAACTAAAATCTTACTGTAATGCTACAGGAGCGCCTATTGGAGTATGGACAAATGGCGAATCCATCTCATATTACAACAGAAGAGATCCTAACTATTTTATTGATATTCCATCAATACCAAAATCAACGCAAAAACTAACCGATATTTTAACCGAACGTTGGACCATTCAAACTTTAGTTGATAATGATAAATTAATTAAAGAGCGTAAATCTTTAAAAGACCTTATTTTAGAGATGGAAGATGAAGTGCTGGCTAATGCTGGTGTTGATGTTTTTGAAGAGCTTTTTCAACTGATTTTTACCAAACTATTTGATGAATTATCCAGTACCCGAAATCCATCAAGAAACCTTGAATTTCGTAATTACGGTGAAACAGGTGCTGAGCTTAAAGAAAAGATACAACGCTTATTTGACGAAGCTAAACAGCATTGGGAGGGAGTTTTTGATAATAGAGCTAAAATCACGTTAACATCATCACATTTAGAAGTATGTGTATCCTCCTTACAAGGAATCAAATTATTTAACTCTAATTTAGATGTGGTAGATGAGGCTTTTGAATACTTAATCAATAAAAGCAGTAAAGGGGATAAAGGACAATATTTTACGCCTCGTTATGTTATTGATATGTGCGTTAAAATGCTTAATCCACAAGCACACGAATACATGATTGATACTGCTGCGGGTAGTTGTGGTTTCCCTGTGCATACTATCTTTCATGTATGGAAACAGCAGTTAAAAGAGAGAGGACTGCCATTAAGTCATCTATTTACAGCTGAGAAAAAACTTCCCGAACAGGAAGATTATGTGCGTTCTAAAGTATTTGCCATTGACTTTGACGAGCGCGCTGTACGTGTAGCCAGAACTTTAAACCTAATTGCTGGTGATGGTCAAACCAATGTTATGCATCTAAATACCTTAGATTATGACCGCTGGAATGATTACTACAATAATGTTGAATGGACAGATATTTACGGCACAGGTTGGAAAAATATTCGTAAATTATTAGTCAATCCTAAATCTTATAATGTAAATGGTGAAACAAAATTTGATTGCCGAGATTTTAACTTTGACATTATTATGGCAAACCCGCCTTTTGCTGGTGAAATCAAAGAGAGTCGTTTACTAGCTAAGTATGAACTAAGTAAAAATTCTAAAGGTAAACAGCAGGCAAAGGTTGGACGCGATATTTTATTTATTGAGCGTAACTTAGACTTCTTAAAACCAGGTGGGCGTATGGCGGTTGTCTTACCACAAGGCCGTTTTAATAACAGTTCAGATAAATATATTCGAGAATATATTGCTGACCGTTGCCGAATCTTAGGTGTTGTAGGTTTGCATGGCAATGTTTTTAAACCACATACAGGCACTAAAACCAGCGTATTATTACTACAAAAATGGAATGATGATCCAAATCTTGGTCCACTTTGCCCTCGTGTCGATGACTACCCTATCTTCTTTGCTACCATGCAAGAACCAAGCAAAGATAATAGTGGTGAAAAAATATATGTCAAAAAACAAGATTATCCAGAATCAGCACAAAAAATGCAGGAAGAACAACAATCCGCCGAACCAGTCGATAGTTATAATGATGATAGTATCGATATGGAACAATACTTATTAGATAGTCATGGTCATTTGATTGTTAAACATGATTTATTTAACCATGAAGGTTTAACTCAAGATGGTATTGCGGAAGCCTTTATTGAATTTGCGAAAAAGGAGAAGCTAAGTTTTTTTTAAATAGCCCTTTTGATAAAGCGAAGTATGAAGCTTTGTTGGAAGGGCTAGAAATACAAGAAATTAGGTTGTCTAAAATAACTACAAATGATTCTTCAATTAGAATAGATAGCGAGTACTTTAAAAAAGAGTTCATTGATATAGAAAATTACTTTATAAAGAACAATTTTTCCTATCTTCATGAGCTAGCAAATATATCTGATGGAGACCATGCAAAATTTCCTGAAAATCAGAAACAAGAAGTGCGTTACTTACAAGCTAAAGACATTAAAAATAGCTTTATAGAAGATAAGACGCCTATTTTTGTAAGTAGAGATTATTTTTTGAAAAACAAACGCTCCCATATTTCAAGTGAGAATATTTTACTTTCTATTATGGGTAATGTTGGCGATATAGCTTTAACTCCTCTCAATTTTGAACCCTGTATGGCGAATAGAGCTATTGCTATATTAAAAAATATTAAAAATGTAGATGTATATTTCTTATTTTCTTTTTTAAACTCTGAAATTGCTAAAATACAAATTGAACAGCAAAAAAATGGAGGGGTTCAAGAACGCTTAAACTTAGAATTGCTATCTAAAATAAAGATTCCATTACTTTCCAATTCTTTTCAAAAAAATATAGGTGGAATTGTCAAAAAATCAAATAGACTAAGAAAAAATTTCATTACATTTTATTTTAATGCAGAGAAAATTCTTTTAGATGACTTAGATTTCAGTAAACTTTCTTTTATTAAAAAGAATAATGTAAAATTTTTAAAAGAAAGCTTTCTAACAACAGGCCGTTTGGATGCTGAATATTATCAGCCTAAGTATGATGAATACTTGAATTTATTAAAAAATTATCACAACGGTTTTAAAAAATTAACTGATTTGTGTGAATTAAAAAACGATAATTACTTGCCTAATGATGAAACTCAATATAGATATATTGAATTGTCTAATATTGGTAATAATGGTGAGGTGACAGGATGCACTGTTAATTTTGGAAAAGAACTTCCATCTCGCGCTAGAAGAATAGTAAAAGAGGGTGATGTATTAATTAGTTCAATAGAAGGATCGCTCTCTTCTTGTGCATTAGTTACAAAAGAATATGATGGTGTGATTTGTTCAACTGGATTTTATGTAGTGAATTCAAAAAAAATAAATTCAGAGACATTACTAATTTTATTTAAATCAGAATTGATGCAAAATCTTTTAAAACAAGGTTGTTCAGGCACAATTTTGACAGCAATCAATAATGATGAATTTAAAAATTTATTACTTCCAGTAATAGATGATAATACTCAACAAACGATAGCGAGTTTGATACAACAATCATCTAAACTTAAAAAACAATCCGAACAACTTTTAGAGGTTGCTAAAAAAGCGGTAGAAATAGCGATTGAACAAAATGAAGCAACAGCGATTGATTATATCAACTCATACAGTGAGTTAATGCAAGAAGATATAAACTTGCACTAAACTATTTTTGTAATGTAAAAACTCAGCAGACTTGAATTTATCTGCTGAGTTTAATATCCGCATTGATAAGAAACGTACAAACAGTAATTCACTTTGGTCATCAATAAAAGATTATTCAAGATAGTTTTGGCAGATTTAAACGTATTATTAAGTATTTTGCTATTCAAGCAAAATACTTACAACACCTGCTTTACCAAACTCATAATATATTCTAAATTCTTAGTATCAGTTACCGTCAATTCATAATCTCCATTTCCCCAATGACCAACATTCGAAACGTCTTTAGTGAGTTTTTTGGGATCATCCAGTTCATCTTTTTTGGCGTTAATCCATATCTTTAAAGATTTACTTTGAATATGAATATCAACAATATTATTTTTACCCTGTTTAAAAGCAATATAAAATTTTTTAGGTGAAATTTCTAGATCTGTCGATAACGCTAAAATAGCATTCTTAAAGCTTTCATAAAGCTCTAGAACATCATCTGATTTATCATTCAAATGATAATCTTCATCATAAACAACTAACGCTTTAGTTACTTTATCTAATGCCGAATCTTTAGTATGTTGCACTTGTTTAATACTTGGTGCTGACTTAGAACGTTTAATAGGGTTAATCGAAATTAAGTCATTATCAAACCGTTTAATTTCCCATAGTTCTATGGCTAAATCTTTAAAGTTAGTCGATTGTTTTTGATAATCAGTAAATGCAGGGGAAACAAAAATAATTTTACTTTGCGACCAATCAATTTGATGACGTTTTAAATTTGCTTGGCAAGATTCATTATACTCGACAATAAAATCAGCTTGATAATCCAGCATAAGATTTAAGTAGGTTACACCCTGATCGATAACACTAAAATTACGTTCACGTTTATATTCAATAATGACAAATGCATTTGCTTCGGTATCATAAGCCAAGGTATCAATGCGGTAATCTTTGATTTTGAATTCAGATTTTACAAAGGTTAAATTACCAATAATATCTAAATTATGTTCGAATAATGACTGGATCTCTTTTTCTAGTTTGAACGGCTTTTCTTTTAAGATAGTCAATTTTTGATTTTTATTTCCGAAAATTTGCATTATTACTTCCTAATCAATCACATCACTTTTCATAGAATAAACGATTTCGTGTTTTTTTGCATTATTTATAAAAAAATAAAGATATTATGAATATCAATCCAATGATCCCCCTAAATTGGACCACGAAAAAATGAAACTATATCTAATTTCATTAACCAGATAACTATGAAATAGTTCAACGTTCACCAGCTCATCAATGCATCATTTATTGATATTCAATCAACAAAAGAAAAGTGGTAATATCTTTATGATTTTATATTAATCAAGCGTTTTAGTTATATAATTGATATTACACAAATGTATAATTAAATATTGTACTCTCCTCTTCTCTCGGATACCAAAATCAAAACAGTCAAACCACTAGAGAAAGCATATGCCTAACAAGTTGGCATAAGATTATCTTCTGCTCATTAAACCTACTGGTACAAAGATCTGAAAGATTAACTGTTAATGGCTCGTTTCAGAAAAAACGAGCTTTTGTTAGTTTTCCCGAATTAAATTTAGCTCAATATCGTATAAAACGCATTACAAAAGAAGTTATTATCTAAAGGTAATAATCCTCAAACCTATAAAAATTTGAACAACGTCATTCATTAGAATGAACAATAGAATACTTTTGAGAAGGTCGCCATATCTGCATTAAAAGATGGAAGAAGAATTTGATCCTAATGCTATTGAAGCAGCATTAGCTGATATTGTAGTTAATAAAATAAGACGCAAATATCATCGATCAACTTATCTAAAACAAAATTATAAACAAATCTAACTTTTTGTAAAATTTAGTATTTATTTATAAACGATAACCAATTATAATGTCAAGATTATACAATTAAGGAGATAATGATGGTTAAAAATTCAGACTTAAAAAAAATTATAAACATGGTTGCTGAAGAGCAAAATTATAACGTTAAGGAGGTTAATACAAAAACCCAATTATACTTAGATGGTTGGCATACTGTTGCATTTGAAATTAGAGAAAATAGCACAGGATACTTACAGGCACATCCATGGGAATCTGTTGATGAAAATGGTGATGGTCGATATGGAAGGGCTGTGTATTCGCTACGCTCAGTTAGTGATGTTATTCAATTTTGTTCCATTTTAATTTCTAGTTCAAAAATTCGAGCTAAAAGAAAGGAATAAATTTACTAACTATTTCTTACATCGCATACTTATAAGGTTTAATTAGTAGATTGTTAGAGCAATTTGTATCACACTCTATTAACCAAAATTTGCAATCATTAAATTGACTCATTTCGTCATGGGTATATTTTGACCAGTATTGATATCCCGATAACCAAAACAAATAGTCCATTGAATTACATTTTCTAATACTGGTTAAAAGGTGAATTTAGTTAATATTTTCATTCCGTGCTTCTTGGTTTCATCAAATAATAAGCTAAGGGTTCATGATATAATTCACCGTCATCGCCTTTGATAAAGGTTATCGTAGCAGGGTAAGTTTTATTGGGTAGAAATACAGAACTTCTACCATATAATTTATTAATCTTATCTTGCCCATTTAATGCCCAATCAGGGGTATCCAATACTTGAAAATCGATATCGACATACACATTTGTCTGATTTCGACGATATAGCCCGTTTTCATACGTTTTTTCTGTTATATCCGTTACTTTTACTATTTTTTTGGGGCCATAACAAAAAGAGCTATAGTAAATAGTTTTCTTACCATTATTATTAATATATTGATACCAATATTCACGCCCCAAATCGGTTAAATCATAGCGATAAATGCCTGATTGCCCTTCTACTGGCATTTGGTTTAATAAGCCTAATTCAGCAAACAGTGGTAAGGTTTTCGCTAATTTACCTTTATTCCAACTCGCCCATTGACTATCACTTTCTAATACCGGTTCATCGGTATACGGAAATTTAACCGCGCCTAAATAATAACAAAAATTGCCTTTGGTTTTGGTTAACGACATTGACCTTTCATATTGTTTTTGAATGAGCTCCTTTAGTTTTTCTTTGTTGTAGCAACCTAACAGTGAACAGGTGATTAATGTCAGTAAGGTGAATTTAGTTAATGTTTTCATTCCGTGCTTCTTGGTTTCATCAAATAATAAGCTAAGGGTTCATGATATAATTCACCATCATCGCCTTTGATAAAAGTTATCGTATCAGGGTATGTTTTATTGGGTAGATAAACGGAATCTTCACCATATACATTATCAATCTTTTCTTGACCATTTAATGCCCAATCAGGCGTATCTAATACCTGATAATCAATTTTTACATACACATTTGTCTGATTTTTTCGATATAACCCACTTTCATACGTTTTTTCTGTTATATCTTTTACTTTCACTATTTTTTTAGGACCATAGCAAAAAGAACTATTGTAAAAAGGTTTCCTTCCGCTATTCCCTCTATTATCAATAGATTGAAACCAATATTCACGCCCCAAATCGGTTAAGTCATAGCGATAAATGCCTGATTGCCCTTCTACCGGCGTTTGGCTTAATAACCCTAATTCTGCAAACAGTGGTAAGGTTTTCGCTAATTTACCTTTATTCCAACTCGCCCATTGACTGTCACTTTCTAATACCGGTTCATCCGTATACGGTAGTTTTACTGAACCAAGAAAATAGCAAAAGTCGCCTTTGGTTTTGGTGATTGATCTTGCCCTATCATATTCTTTTTGAATATGCTCCTTTAGTTTTTCTTTGTTGTAGCAACCTAACAGTGAACAGGTGATTAATGTCAGTAAGGTGAATTTAGTTAATGTTTTCATTGCGTGTTTCTAAGGTTTCATCATAAAGAGGGTTATGGGTTCATGATATAATTCACCGTCATCGCCTTTGATAAAGGTTATCGTATCAGGGTATGTTTTATTGGGTAGAAAAACGGAACTTCTACCATATAACTCATTAATCTTATCTTGACCATTTAATACCCATTCAGGGGTATCCAATACTTGATAATCTATTTTTACATACACATTTGTCTGATTTTTTCGATATAACCCACTTTCATACGTTTTTTCTGTTATATCTTTTACTTTTACTATTTTTTTAGGGCCATAGCAAAATGAACTATTGTAAAAAGGTTTCCTTCCGCTATTCCCTCTATTATCAATAGATTGAAACCAGTATTCACGTCCCAAATCGGTTAAGTCATAGCGATAAATGCCTGATTGACCTTCTACCGGTGTTTGGCTTAATAAGCCTAATTCAGCAAACAGTGGTAAGGTTCGTGTCAGGTCTTCTTTATTCCAAACCGTCCATTGACTGTCACTTTCTAATACCGGTTCATCAGTATACGGAAGTTTTACTGAACCGAGATAATAGCATAAATTGCCTTTGGTTTTGGTTAACGACATTGACCTTTCATATTCTTTTTGAATGTGCTCCCTTAGTTTTTCTTTGTTGTAGCAACCTAACAGTGAACAGGTGATTAATGTCAGTAAGGTGAATTTAGTTAATGTTTTCAATGTGGTTCTCCTGATATTCTTAAAATCCGCCCAATTTGGAGTGATGATGTTTGTAACTGTCAATAAACACCAACGGTTTATTGGTGACGGTTTGATTTTTGCTATTTGTCGACGTTTTGCCCTGTGGCCAGTAATTAATTTGTAAATAAAGCTCTTCAATGCCGTCATAACAAAACTCGCCCATTTTATAAAGAATTTTAAAATAACCAAGATTTTGTTGTTTTGAATCAACCGCATTACTGTAAGCTTCAACTTTACCTATTTGGTTTATATCAAGTTCAGTTTCGTTATCAACAGGTTTTAATGGGACTTCCCGTTTAATTAATAAATCCGTGGCTGAGCTATCGGCAAAGGTTAAAATTGGGTATAGTTTTCCTTTGCTTATGTGCAAGGTAATGGGCTCTTGATAGTCATAATTATAAGTGCGAAGCACCCCTTCGTAATGGCTCACGTCAGAATCATAATGAGGCAATGCCACCGACAGATAAATTTCGCGACTTCTGGCTTTAACACCCATTGCTTTTATTCCTGCAAGGTCAGGACAATCTTTATTTTTATATATGACTTTATATT
>NZ_JAFNNR010000027.1:0-1196 GCF_026536645.1 Gilliamella sp. B3801 | reverse complement strand
AAGGGCAATCAGGCATTTATCGCTATGACTTAACCGATTTGGGGCGTGAATATTGGTTTCAATCTATTGATAATAGAGGGAATAGTGGAAGGAAACCTTTTTACAATAGTTCATTTTGCTATGGCCCTAAAAAAATAGTAAAAGTAAAAGATATAACAGAAAAAACGTATGAAAGTGGGTTATATCGAAAAAATCAGACAAATGTGGATGTAAAAATTGATTATCAGGTATTAGATACGCCTGATTGGGCATTAAATAATCAAGATAAGCTTAATGCCTTATATACAGTAAAAGTAAAATTGCCAGGAAAAAATTATCCAGAAACTGTTACTTTTATAAAAGGAGATGACGGTGAGTTATATCATGAAGCTTTAGCCTATTTACTAATTAAACCTTAGAAGCACACAATGAAAAAATTAACTAAATTCACCTTACTGACATTAATCACCTGTTCATTATTGGGTTGTTATAATAAAGAAAAGTTAAAAGAGAATATACAGAAAGAATATGACAGAGTACGATCACTAAATAAATCTAAAGGCGACTTTTGTTATTTTCTTGGTTCAGTAAAACTACCGTATACTGATGAACCGGTATTAGAAAGTGACAGTCAATGGACGGTTTGGAATAAAGAAGACCTGACACGAACCTTACCACTGTTTGCAGAATTAGGCTTATTAAGCCAAACGCCGGTAGAAGGGCAATCAGGTATTTATCGCTATGACTTAACTGATTTGGGGCGTGAATACTGGCATCAATCTATTGATAATAGAGGGAATAGCGGGAGAAAACCTTTTTACAATAGTTCATTTTGCTATGGCCCTAAAAAAATAGTAAAAGTAACGGATATAACTGAAAAAACATATGAAAAAGGTCGTTTTACAGGGAGAAAAGAAACACAAGTTAATGTAAAAATTGATTATCAGGTATTGGATACCCCTGATTGGGCATTAAATGGGCAAGATAAGATTAATGAGTTATATGGTAGAAATTCCGTACTTCTACCCAATAGAACATACCCTGATACCATAATCTTTATAAAAGGCGATGACGGTGAATTATATCATCACAAATCCTTGGGTTATTTATTGATGAAACCTTAGAATCACGCAATGAAAATATTAACTAAATTCACCTTTTAACCAGTATTAGAAAATGTAATTCAATGGACTATTTGTTTTGGTTATCGGGATATC
>NZ_JAFNNR010000026.1:0-1238 GCF_026536645.1 Gilliamella sp. B3801 | reverse complement strand
GCGAAAGCCGAGAATGTCTTTAGCGAAAAATCTAACTATAACGTTGATAAGAAAGGTTCACTTAATTTAGAAGATCATAATCAAACAATTGGCAATTTAGTCAATGGTGGAACTATCGATTTAGGTAAAGATTCAGCAAATACAGTATTAACTGTCAATGGTGATTACCGTGGTGAAGATGGCAAACTGAATATGTATGTGGATACAGAAAAAGGTGAGTCAGATAAACTTGTCGTAAAAGGTAATACGTCAGGAAAAACCAATATTGATATAACTGAAATCGGCCGAGGAAATTCAGAACGCGGTAAAATCAATCTAGTTGATGTTGTCGGTCAAGATGATGCTATCTGGAATATCATTGAGAAAAAAGATAGTGAATTTGATTATACAATTGGACGTGATGAAAATGGCAAATTAGTCATTGAATATACCAACGCATTTTCAAATGTTTATAAATCACCGATAGTAGCATCAGTATTTGGTAACCAATTAGCGGCATTAAATATGTTCCGTCATAGTGCTCACGACCGTGATACCTCAATTTATGTACCGGATTCAAATGTTTGGATGCGTTATAGCTATGACCGAACTCAGACTGATATGTTTAATGGTAGACAATCAATAGACATGAAGACATCAGTGATTGAAATGGGTGTGGATGTATTATCTTTAGACCAATTTAAAGTAGGGGTTTATGGTGGATACGGTCACAGCTCAATAGACACTCAACAAAAACACAGTAAACGTAACGGTGATGGCAGTGTTAGTGGTTATAACTTAGGGGTTTACGGTAACTGGAATGCACAAACCAATGGTGAAGGGCTTTATGTCGATACTTGGGCACAATATAGTTGGTTCAAACATAAAACTTCAGTTCATTTATCAAATTCAAGAAACTATTCAAGCAAATATAATGGGAACGCATTAAGTTTATCTGCTGAAGTTGGTTATGGATTAATTGTCCTTGAAGGCGATGAGAAAAACTGGTTACTTGAGCCACATGCTCAAATTGGTTATACCTGGTTAGACAGTGATAAGTTTAATTTAGGTCGTGCAGGTAAAGTTGACAACATTAATGCAGATGGTGCGCAATTACGCCTAGGTGCACGTTACTATGGTCAAAGCACAAAATCGGGTTACGGCGTGTTACCATTTATTGAAGCAAACTGGCTATATGATTCATCTTCACCAGAAGCGAAAGTAAAAGGAAAACATGTTGACTCAAATCAAGGTAAAAA
>NZ_JAFNNR010000025.1:0-1298 GCF_026536645.1 Gilliamella sp. B3801 | reverse complement strand
ATTTCGCGACTTCTGGCTTTAACACCCATTGCTTTTATTCCTGCAAGGTCAGGACAATCTTTATTTTTATATATGACTTTATATTGGTCTTTATATTTGTCTTTAATTTTGTCAATAATGTTGACACCTTCTAAATATTGACGCATTTTTTTGACATAATAAATCTTCTCTTCTTCTAACTGAATAGCAACATTAGCACCAAACATGGCAACCATAAAGTCATTAATTGCCATTGCCATACTGTCAAACGTAGGTAAATAAGGTAGACCTTTATCCGGGTGTTCATTTAAACCCAATAAACAGCGGTTAAACCAAAGTTGCATTTTATCCCATTTGTCTGATTTATCTTCAAAGATAATGAGTAAAATGACTGATACTATCCCCGCAATTAAACCTAACACAAAAATCCCCACCCCTAGCGGCCCTAAAAAGGCGGTTATTTGTAACCACGTACCTATCGTGCCGGCTAAGCTTAATACACCAGCCAGTACCTGAAGCCCTCCTGCTACACAATACGCTGTTTTGGTTGCCCCACTTTTTTGTTGTCCTTTCGCAATTAAGAAAATACCCTCCATTATCGATATCGCACTACCTAATACACCCACGACACCCGCTACCATGGCAGAGGTTTTAAACACCCCATTGACTAAAAGACTGAGATTGGCTCGGTTTGCAATAAACGACCCGGCTAAATGAGGTAACCCCATATTGATAAAGGTTAAAACTTCGTTGACTAACAGTGCAAAACTTGCTCCAACTTTATATATGCCAAACTGTAAATCGCGTTTAATTTCATAACGCAGGGTTTCGCTTAAGTTTGCATCTTCCAGTTTTTGCAAGTTTTCTTTGTAGTTGATGTAGGTGGCGGCTGATTGTAATCCTGCTGAAATCGATTTAACAAAAGCTATGCTACCACCAAATGCCGTCATTTTAGCCGTCGGGTCAAAACCGGCATTTTTTATACTGTCTAAGATTGACTCGCCTTGTAGTTTGGCTATCCGATTATATATTGACACACCGGTATTTTTTAATGTTCGGGCAGGAAATATTGAATTCGAATTTATGCCTGAAAATCTATCGAGTATATAGTTTTCTAATCGTTGAAATAATACCGAGCCATTTCTCAGCACGGTACGGTCATTGATGACATCGACTAGTTTTAAGCCAATATCGATATAGTCGTTGGCTGTTATCACAAAATTCCAATCAACCACCCCATTTTGACTTTCTTCTGTTTGCGAATAAGCCGGATAAGGTGAACTTGTGCTACTGTATCGCAACGGTTCGAAATATTGATT
>NZ_JAFNNR010000024.1:0-1474 GCF_026536645.1 Gilliamella sp. B3801 | reverse complement strand
AAGTTGCAAATGAGTTAGGATGTGAAGCAAAAGCTCTTAAAGCTGTAGGTATAAAAGAAACAAAGGATGAAAGTTTTTACACTCATTTAGGAGATCATGTCCCTAAAATATTGTTTGAAAGACATTATTTTCACAAATTAACCAATGGTAAATTTGATAATGATCCTGATATTTCTAGTAGTTCTTCATTTGCTAAGTATGGAACTTATGCGAAACAATATGAACGATTAATAAAAGCATATAATTTATCACCTCGAGAAGCACTACTATCAGCTTCTTGGGGAAAATTTCAAGTCATGGGTGCAAATATGCATTCAAATAAATTAAGTATTGAAGATATTCTATATGAAATTAGCCGTTCAGAAAAAAATCATTTAATTACATTAAAAGGTTATTTATTAAGAAATAACAATGCATTAGAAGCATTAAAGTTAAAAAAATGGGACACATTTGCTTTTTATTATAATGGAAGCAATTATAAAAAAAATAATTATGATGTGCTTATAAAAGAAATATATGAAAAACTATAAAGAAGAAAAATAAAGGAATCATAATATGAAGAAAATTATTATTATTTTTATACTATCAATGAATTTTGCATTTGCTAATACAACAAAATGTGATAAAGATTCGGTTAAAAAAATAAATATAACAACATTTTCTGGGGACAATATGAATTTATTATACCAATATTGCCCATATAATAATGAAGAATCAAAGGATTATGATGGATATCAATTATTAACGATTAACGTTGATAACAATTCATTCACCTATACAAATAATGTGATTGGAAATGAATATTTTGGTGGGGAAATGTTTTATTCAAAACTAGGTATATTCGGTTTAATCGAATCAAATACAGGTAATTCACCATTAACAATCACATATTTGAATATCAAAGATAATAATCTAATTTTATTGGGAAAAATCACGTTTGAACGACGTATGGGAAATATAATCGGTGAGCCCATTATAGAAAATATAAGTAATGAAACTATTAGAATTATCGATAATATATTTGTATTAAATAAAAAAAATATTTTGGGGGAATATTTTTTAAATTACTATGAAAGCTTTCTGTTTATTTTAGCCGATCAATTTAAACAAAATTTGTCAAAACATGAAATAAATAGATTACTAGCTAAATTAGCTAATTATCAAGATTTAAATAATTTTTATAGGCAAAAAATCTTTTTTAAAGATCGTTCTTTATGTACATATAATGAAAATCTAATTGAAATGGATGCCTTTGGTTGCCAAATAGGAAATAAGCAATTATCTATTTGTTATGATTATTTTAACAAAAGTGATCTAATATATAGATTTGGCAATAAAAACAAAATAGAATTAGAGTTGCGAAAAGAAATTTCTGACCATAAAGTTTCAATAAATCCGTTAGTTTTTAAAAAAAATATTTGGCATTATGAAGTAAATACATATCCAGATAATGCAGGAATTTTAATAAAAAAAA
>NZ_JAFNNR010000023.1:0-1818 GCF_026536645.1 Gilliamella sp. B3801 | reverse complement strand
TTTGATTATGATCTTCTAAATTAAGTGAACCTTTCTTATCAACGTTATAGTTAGATTTTTCGCTAAAGACATTCTCGGCTTTCGCGTTCCAAGAACCACCGGTTATATTAGTGTTTCCTTCATAAGTATGTTTACCACTAATAAAGTTATCACCAGAGACGACATTGACATCCCCATTTCCATCAATATCCCAGCCTACTTGATAATCAGTGTTAGTATGATTAATATTTAATTTACCACCATTTCTTAATCCAACTTTTGGCGTATCAATAGAACCTGCTTTTTCAGCGGCTTTTCCAACTTCGCCACCGATATTAAGGGCGCCATTTTGATCAACTCGAATACCGAGATCCTCACCAGATTTATCGCCTTTTTGAGTTTTGATGGCTGCATCATTTGCAACGGTTAAACTAGCAGAATGATTACCACCCTCATTGACGATAATTTCAGACATCACGTTCAATTGAGAATTTTTACCATCAATTAATACTTTACCATTTCTGATAGCTAGCTTGTTGTATGTACCTGCATCACCATCAGCAATATTTAAACTACCACCATTGGTCACATTAATTTCACCATAGCCATCTTTATCAGCTGATTGCGTTCCTACTCGCATACCACCTGAATTAAAAGCAGAACCTTCACCGTCAATATTAATAATCGCATTTCCATTACCACTTGCGACAAATGTCGCTCGAGATGAATTAATAACACCACCATCTAAAATATTAACTACAGCCTTACCGTCGCCGGCAATCCCCATATCTTGTGAGTTAACTTGATTTATTGTACTGCCTTTACCTGATACAGTTAAAGTTGTATTAGAAGTGCTAGAATGACCTATACGTAATGAAGACCATCCAGTATTGGTAAAAGTGCCGCCATTAGTAATAAGAATATTAGCGTTACCTTGAGATCCTAAATAAGCATCACCAGTAGAGTTAATGAAATGACCATTGTCGAGTGTAAATTGAGCAGAAGTATCTACATCATGTGCCACTATAATTCTATTAATTTTTAATGTACCATTATCACTAATTGTTAAATGTCCATTTTGACCAATGATATATTCATCATTGCTGACTACGCCATTAGGCAAAGTTCCAGTGTCATCACCTTTAATAATTTGATTGGTATCTATATTAACACGTGCAGCAAAAGCATTGCCGGAAGATAAAACAGATAAAGCCCCAAGAATTGTGGCATTAATTAATACTGATTTAGTTTTTTTACCTCTTCCTCTGGCTAATTCCGAAACTGCCAGACTAATTCCTTGTCTATTTTTCAAAACTTTATAAATTTTATTCATTTGTTAAATTTCCTTCATTTTACAATATTAAACATAGTCACTAAGATTCAAGAGACTTATGTAAAAAACATTATTGATCGGATTAAGCGATCAATCAACATTTAATCTATCGAAAATTTCTAATAAAAAGCGTAATATAATTATAATTAATTGTTTTTTTTGTTAATTGCAAGTTAATGTAAAGTTAACAAACTGATTATTTTTGCACAAAATTTTCATATTCTGCATTTAAAATACATAATCAATTAGCAATCTTTTTTTTTCAATATATTGTTCATGTTATGATTTTTTTAGACTAAATTCTTTATTTAGTCAGTGCTAAATATCCCCTTTTTCAATTTAGTTTGAATCACATATCTTTTTTCTATAAAAAAGCAGTACTAAATCGTACTGCTTTGTATTTACTAAGATATTACTATTGTTAGAATGAATAATTTAAACCTAGTTGTCCACCAATTCGTGAATATTTATCTGAGCCAAATCGAGTATCAAGTTGAGCATAAGCA
>NZ_JAFNNR010000022.1:0-2463 GCF_026536645.1 Gilliamella sp. B3801 | reverse complement strand
GCTGTATAGCTGATGGTGAAGTCATTGCTTATCGGGTAAACGACAATTATCAAAAAGTTGATTATGGTGATAAGGTTGGTTTTTTTTCAACCGGTTTTGTTTTAGTTCGTCATCTGCTTGAAATGGAACGAATTGAAGAAGTGGCTCCGGCAGCGACACCAACTCCAACAACCGAAAGTCAGTCATCACCCGACGCAGCTACCACTAACTCAACTGAAAATTCAACAGCGCCAGCAGCCAATGCATTACCGTCGTCAAATACACAGCCTACGACTACAACGCCGGTAAAAACATCACCAACGGGCACAAATACTAATACGCCAACTCCCCCAACGACAACCGGTGACGCATCAACAGCAAGTAAACCGCCTGCTGCTGAAACGGCTAAACCTAAACAGCCCGGTCATCAGCTGTATTTTTATAGTTTATATATGCATTTGGCAGATACAAAGTACTATGAGGATAACCCCAAAGAGCCTGCGCCGGCATTTTGGGAGCAAGATATTTATCGGGTCACTGAAAAAGGTTTAGATTTTGTCGAAGGACTAAATATTCGAAAGAAGCCTGACTTAAAAAAAGGTGAGATTCTTGCAGTCTTACAAGCGGGCACCAAAGTGGAATTGAATCTTGAGTTACATACCGAAGATTATAAATGGTATGCGGTGACCTCATTAAAGGAAGGTTATTGTTCAATTCCGGTATTAACGCCTTATGAGCATGAAGGAAAGCAGATTATCGGTTGGGTTTTCAATGGAACTCAAAAGCAGCTCACGGAATCCGAATTTGATATAAAAAATAAAGATAAAGATAAAAATAAAAATTTTGCCAAATCAAAAGGACTGAGAGTCAGGGATGAAAGTAAAAAAAACATACTGTCTATGTTACCAAAGGGAACTCAAATAAAAATAAGCGGTAAGAAAAAACCTAAAACGTTTGTTGAATTAGCCCAGATAGTCCGTGACGGGCAACCGACCATTCCTTTATCAGAAGGAAAAAAACTCGTATGGAGCGATAATCTTGAAAACATCACCCGAGGAAAAGAATATAATCAGGTAGTGGTATTAGATAAACCGCATCCAATCAAAGCCGGTGATTTAGTGGGGCATATTGGCCATAATCAAAATAAAGGCATCAGCAAACAAAAAGATAAAGACGGTAATTATATAGAGATGGCGACTTTACCGCTAAAAACAGGTTTAACAGCAAGTCAATATAAACCAAGTTTACATGTTGAATGCTTTACTTGTGACGATTTGCCGACGTTCATCACCCAAACGCAGACAGAAGCAGCTAAAATACCCGATGAAGATAAAACATTGGTTGGCATATCAAAAGGTGCAAAATTACTGGCGTCAGCATCAGAATCGGATACAAAAGTCGGTGAGCGCCTTAAAGGTTCGGAAATAAAAATATTAAGTAAGGAACGGAATATCAACTGGTTCCAAATAGAGATTCAAACATCGAAAAGTGAAACTAAAACATTATGGATAGAGAATAATAAAGAGATACAGGATAAACTAAAAGAAAAAGGTAATCTAAAAGATTTAGCCAGTACCACAAAGGCATGGAGCAAGTTTCCATTACAACAGAGTGAGTTAACAACCAGTAAAAAAGAAGTCGATACACCACCGTTGCTACTGAATTTAAATGATGAAGATTTAATCAAGAATGATAAACGAGCCATGGATGAAAAGGGGACATTATGGTTATGGATAGAGCATGCAGTGGATAGTCAAAATGTTCCTATTAAAGGATGGACATTTATTGGCAGTGAGGGCGTGAAGAAAGTCAGTGGTTGGGAGTGGTTTGGTTTTAAACAGATTACAGAAACCAGCAGTTTAAAAGAATTTTATTTGAATGCGAAAAAAGCGGAAACCCGAAATAAGGATAATGCTTCACTGGAGAACTATAAGCCAACCCTCAAAGAGACCTTAACAATATTAGACAAGCAATACATTCAAAATAGTAATAAATATGCGACATTAACACAGGGATGTTTTAAAGGAATATCCGAAAAACCACACTTAACAATGGCACTGGGACGGCTGTTAGTAAATTATCAAAGTGAATGGTATGAAGAGCTGAATGCAGAAGGAAAGCGACCGGAATGGGAAGCATTGAACAGTGAAATGACCGATGATGCGGAAAATTATTTAGGTTATATAAAAGACGGCGATGAAGCAAAACGTGATGCATATGTTAGTAAGATGGACGCAAGCGAACAAGAATCAATAAAACAAGGCTTAGAACAACAAAAAAGAGATTATCAACGTTTTCCAGATGGTTATGAAGATGCACCCGACAAGAAATTAGCACAAGAGCAACTTAAATTATTGGGCATAATAAATGGGTTAGAAGAGAAGTATAAATTATGGGAAAAAACCAAAGAAAAAGCGACAAAAATGCTCTGGTGGGATGATGTCGCCAAAGGTTTAGCTAAGCAAAAGCAGCAGACACAACAAA
>NZ_JAFNNR010000021.1:0-2918 GCF_026536645.1 Gilliamella sp. B3801 | reverse complement strand
TGAGTGTAAAAACTTTCATCCTTTGTTTCTTTTATACCTACAGCTTTAAGAGCTTTTGCTTCACATCCTAACTCATTTGCAACTTATTCATAATCAAAGTCGGTTAATAAATCCATATTTATTCTTTGTTCTAAAAAAAATAAGTTCATATTCTTTATTGTTTAATAAAATAATTGGATGTTTTTTAACCCAAAAACCCATTATCAATGTTTTTTAATATTTTCAGGAAGTAATTTCGCTTTATTTGTTAAATAATATTCTCCATTAGGAACTCTGATCAAATCCCAAATTAAATTTTTTTCTTGTAATCTAAGAATAGCTACACCATTTTTACCACCAAAGGTACTATCAAAATGAACTTCGATTTCATTATTGATTAATTTAGATACAAAAGGTATAGGGCAATCTATTTTATTGCCATAATTAACTATAGAACATAATTCCCCCTCTACTTTATTGTTAGTGTCAATTTTCAATTGTATTGAGAAAATACTATAAGGTATTTCATTTTTTTCTAAATGAACTTCTTCTGTCCAAGTTTGCTCAATAGCTAAGGCACAAGCGGAATTAAAATGAAATAAAAAAAGCAAAACAAAAAATATATATCGCATAAACTAATCCTCAATTTTCACATTTAAACAATCATCCACTCTATTTAACCAACCTTTTAGAAATACATAGTTTTTTGTATGAGTTCCATCCGCTTTAATAGCTAAATTAGTATAATATTCTCGTCTGATTTCAGTAATACGTGTTAATAAGTTATCTTGATCAGCAATAGAATTTATAATAACAGCTGTTCTTTCTCCCATTTTTCCATCAACATCGATATTTTGATCAAACTCATCGACTAGAAGTTGTTGAACTTTTTTTATTGTGCCTCCGGACGTAATTGACCAATCATATATCATTAACCCTAATCTATCATTTTCTATTTTGCAGAATCCTTTCGGTTGCCAATATCTTTTTCTATAGATAACTTCAACTTGTTCATCTGTCAGTTGTTTTAAGTTTTCTAAAGTAGGTTCTATTCCTAAATCTTTTTTTGCATATGCCACCCACGTATTCCAAGCTATTCCTTTATTAGTTTCACCTCCAGAATCATTTGGATTATTTACATATCCTCCTTCATGTCTCAATACAATTTTTGAAATTCTATGAAATTTTATAGAACAACAATCTATTTTCTTTTCTGTGAAAATAGAAATACCCACAGGATGCATAAACCACACCCTACCATTTTGGCTTAAGGTGGCAGGCGTTGATAAAGTTTCGGTTTGATTAGTTGAGGTGTCTGCTGATTGCTCTTTTTTAGTTTCTGCGTCACTTTGTTCTGTTTGTTGGCTTTGCTTAGCTAATCCTTTGGCGACATCATCCCACCACAGCATTTTTGTCGCTTTTTCTTTGGTTTTTTCCCATAATTTATACTTATCTTCTAACCCATTTATTATGCCCAATAATTTAAGTTGCTCTTGTGCTAATTTCTTGTCGGGTGCATCTTCATAACCATCTGGAAAACGTTGATAATCTCTTCTTTGTTGTTCCAATCTCTAAGAACGAACAATTGACTTTTTCACATCTTAGTATTACTTAATGCTCCAACTGCATGAAAAAATTTTTTCAACAAGAGCTTTTTCAATTTATATCCATAAATTGAATTATTCATACTTTAATATCATCACGATTATTAACATCTAATAGTTAATTTATAGCCCCCCAATAATGTTAATCATTTTTCTAAAAGCTCAAACTTTTCATTTATGAAATTATAATATCTTCTTCTATATCCTTCGTTAGCTTCATTTTCATCAGGATCCGCTATTATTCCAGAAATAATAATTAAACTACTATTTAAATGATACTCTATAGAAAACCAATTTTCTCCATTTTCATCTTCTATTAAATAAGCATTAGGAAGCCCAATAACTTTGTTAGAGAGTAAGTTTCGAATCTCTCCACAAATTGCACCACCACCACACCCATAAACCTTAATCAAATAATGATATGCAAAGTTTGCATTTTTAATTTTTGTTTTAGTTTTAATAGCGAAATCGTTAAAATCTAATTTGATAAGTTCTTTACTTTGAGCTTGAGCTATTAAGGAATAATTAATTGCAAATATTATGAAACACAGAAGAGCAAACTTTAACCTTTTCATATTTACCTCCAATTTCCATTTTTCGATTCTTTTAAGGCTTCAACCATTTGATCTGGTAATATATGGGCAGAATTTAGCCCATCTCCTTGATAATATGATGAACCTTCAAAAGCTGCTATTCTTCCCTTACTTATTGTTTTCCCTTTACGTACTCCTGCTGATGCAAATTCTTTAGCCCAATCATAAATAGCATCTTCAACATCACCATCCTGTTCTAAATATTTTATTATGTTCTTCCTTTTAATTTTTATTAAATATTCTTCAAATAAAATATCTTGTGTTTCTTTATTATATTTCAATGATAAGTCTAATTTTAAATAATCTAGAGCTGATTTTAAAGTTTCAGGAATTATTTGAAAGCGTCCAGCAGCAAATATTTCCCTTTTTGCTTGTTTATCAATTAATTCCTTTAGCGTCATAGAGGTTAAGTTAGTATTAAAAAAAGCTCTTAGTTTTGGTTTAGTTTGATTATAAGCTGAATAATCATTATTGGATTCAACTTTACCTAACAGCAAAGCAAATGGGCTTTCTGCCCAGCCTTTTTTTATTTCAATAATATTAAAATAATCCACCATAGCCACAGGATGCATAAACCACGCTCGACCTTTTTGACATAAGGTGGCAGGCGTTGATGAAGTTTGGGTTTGTTTAGTTGACGGGGCTGCTGTTTTACTATTTTCAGTGGTCGCATCACTTTGTTGTGTCTGCTGCTTTTGCTTAGCTAAACCTTTGGCGACATCATCCCACCAGAGCATTTTTG
>NZ_JAFNNR010000020.1:3014-4615 GCF_026536645.1 Gilliamella sp. B3801 | reverse complement strand
ACAGTTATTGAGCATCAAACTTTAAATTGAAGAGTTTGATCATGGCTCAGATTGAACGCTGGCGGCAGGCTTAACACATGCAAGTCGAACGGTAACATGAGTGCTTGCACTTGATGACGAGTGGCGGACGGGTGAGTAAGGTATGGGGATCTGCCAAATGGAGGGGGACAACAGTTGGAAACGACTGCTAATACCGCATAAAGTTGAGAGACCAAAGTACGGTTCCGCAAGGACGTGCGCCATTTGATGAACCCATATGGGATTAGCTAGTTGGTGTGGTAAAGGCTCACCAAGGCGACGATCTCTAGCTGGTCTGAGAGGATGACCAGCCACACTGGAACTGAGACACGGTCCAGACTCCTACGGGAGGCAGCAGTGGGGAATATTGCACAATGGGGGGAACCCTGATGCAGCCATGCCGCGTGTATGAAGAAGGCCTTCGGGTTGTAAAGTACTTTCGGTAGTGAGGAAGTTGTGTGTATGAAAAGTGCATGCAGTTGACGTTAGCTACAGAAGAAGCACCGGCTAACTCCGTGCCAGCAGCCGCGGTAATACGGAGGGTGCGAGCGTTAATCGGAATGACTGGGCGTAAAGGGCATGTAGGCGGATAATTAAGTTAGGTGTGAAAGCCCCGGGCTCAACCTGGGAATTGCACTTAAAACTGGTTATCTGGAGTATTGTAGAGGAAGGTAGAATTCCACGTGTAGCGGTGAAATGCGTAGAGATGTGGAGGAATACCGGTGGCGAAGGCGGCCTTCTGGACAGATACTGACGCTGAGATGCGAAAGCGTGGGGAGCAAACAGGATTAGATACCCTGGTAGTCCACGCTGTAAACGATGTCGATTTGGAGTTTGTTGCCTAGAGTGATGGGCTCCGAAGCTAACGCGATAAATCGACCGCCTGGGGAGTACGGCCGCAAGGTTAAAACTCAAATGAATTGACGGGGGCCCGCACAAGCGGTGGAGCATGTGGTTTAATTCGATGCAACGCGAAGAACCTTACCTGGTCTTGACATCCACAGAATCTGGCAGAGATGCTGGAGTGCCTTCGGGAACTGTGAGACAGGTGCTGCATGGCTGTCGTCAGCTCGTGTTGTGAAATGTTGGGTTAAGTCCCGCAACGAGCGCAACCCTTATCCTTTGTTGCCATCGATTAGGTCGGGAACTCAAAGGAGACTGCCGTTGATAAAGCGGAGGAAGGTGGGGACGACGTCAAGTCATCATGGCCCTTACGACCAGGGCTACACACGTGCTACAATGGCGTATACAAAGGGAGGCGACCTCGCGAGAGCAAGCGGACCTCAGAAAGTACGTCTAAGTCCGGATTGGAGTCTGCAACTCGACTCCATGAAGTCGGAATCGCTAGTAATCGTGAATCAGAATGTCACGGTGAATACGTTCCCGGGCCTTGTACACACCGCCCGTCACACCATGGGAGTGGGTTGCACCAGAAGTAGATAGCTTAACCTTCGGGAGGGCGTTTACCACGGTGTGATTCATGACTGGGGTGAAGTCGTAACAAGGTAACCGTAGGGGAACCTGCGGTTGGATCACCTCCTTACGAAGAGCTCGTAAGTGTTCACACAGATTGTTTGTTTAGA
>NZ_JAFNNR010000020.1:0-2917 GCF_026536645.1 Gilliamella sp. B3801 | reverse complement strand
CGGGGAGGAGCCCAAAGCGGGTAGCATAATGTATCAGTGGAAGCGTCTGGAAAGTCGCACGATAGAGGGTGAAAGTCCCGTACACGAAGGTAGATTATGTGGAAGCTTGAAGAGTAGGGCGGGACACGTGATATCCTGTCTGAAGATGGGGGGACCATCCTCCAAGGCTAAATACTCCTGATTGACCGATAGTGAACCAGTACCGTGAGGGAAAGGCGAAAAGAACCCCGGGAGGGGAGTGAAATAGACCCTGAAACCGTGTACGTACAATCAGTGGGAGCATGTGTCGTTGGGCATGTGTGACTGCGTACCTTTTGTATAATGGGTCAGCGACTTATATTCTGTAGCAAGGTTAACCGAATAGGGGAGCCGAAGGGAAACCGAGTATTAACTGTGCGTTAAGTTGCAGGGTATAGACCCGAAACCCGGTGATCTAGCCATGGGCAGGTTGAAGGTTGGTTAACACTAACTGGAGGACCGAACCGACTAATGTTGAAAAATTAGCGGATGACCTGTGGCTGGGGGTGAAAGGCCAATCAAACCGGGAGATAGCTGGTTCTCCCCGAAAGCTATTTAGGTAGCGCCTCATGTATAACTGTTGGGGGTAGAGCACTGTTTCGGCTAGGGGGCCATCCCGGCTTACCAACCCGATGCAAACTCCGAATACTGACAAGTTTAATCATGGGAGACACACGGCGGGTGCTAACGTTCGTCGTGAAGAGGGAAACAACCCAGACCGCCAGCTAAGGTCCCCAAGTCATAGTTAAGTGGGAAACGAAGTGGGAAGGCTTAGACAGCTAGGATGTTGGCTTAGAAGCAGCCATCATTTAAAGAAAGCGTAATAGCTCACTAGTCGAGTCGGCCTGCGCGGAAGATGTAACGGGGCTAAAACTATGCACCGAAGCTGCGGCAGTGCACGCAAGTGTATTGGGTAGGGGAGCGTTCTGTAAGCCGTAGAAGGTGTGTTGTGAGGCATGCTGGAGGTATCAGAAGTGCGAATGCTGACATAAGTAACGATAAAGCGGGTGAAAAGCCCGCTCGCCGGAAGACCAAGGGTTCCTGTCCAACGTTAATCGGGGCAGGGTGAGTCGACCCCTAAGGAGAGGCCGAAGGGCGTATCTGATGGGAAACGGGTTAATATTCCCGTACTGGCTATAACTGCGATGGGGGGACGAAGAAGGCTAGGTTTACCACCTATTGGATGGTGGGTTAAGCGTGTAGGGGTGTGATTAGGCAAATCCGGTCACTGAGACCCTGAGGCGTGATGACGAGCTACTAAGGTAGTGAAGTAATTGATGCCCTGCTTCCAGGAAAATCCTCTAAGCTTCAGGTTATAGTTAATCGTACCCGAAACCGACACAGGTGGTCAGGTAGAGAATACTCAGGCGCTTGAGAGAACTCGGGTGAAGGAACTAGGCAAAATGGTGCCGTAACTTCGGGAGAAGGCACGCTGATGGTAATTGAAGTCCCGTGCGGATGGAGGTGAAATCAGTCGAAGATACCAGCTGGCTGCAACTGTTTAATAAAAACACAGCACTGTGCAAACACGAAAGTGGACGTATACGGTGTGACGCCTGCCCGGTGCTGGAAGGTTAATTGATGGGGTTATGCGTAAGCAGAAGCTCTTGATCGAAGCCCCAGTAAACGGCGGCCGTAACTATAACGGTCCTAAGGTAGCGAAATTCCTTGTCGGGTAAGTTCCGACCTGCACGAATGGCGTAATGATGGCCAGGCTGTCTCCACCCGAGACTCAGTGAAATTGAAATCGCCGTGAAGATGCGGTGTACCCGTGGCAAGACGGAAAGACCCCGTGAACCTTTACTATAGCTTGACAGTGAACATTGAGCCTTAATGTGTAGGATAGGTGGGAGACTAAGAAGTGTGTACGCCAGTATGCATGGAGTCATCCTTGAAATACCACCCTTTAATGTTTGATGTTCTAACCTATACTTCTGAATCGAGGTAAGGGACACTGTCTGGTGGGTAGTTTGACTGGGGCGGTCTCCTCCCAAAGAGTAACGGAGGAGCACGAAGGTTAGCTAATCCTGGTCGGACATCAGGAGGTTAGTGCAATGGCAAAAGCTAGCTTGACTGCGAGAGTGACGGCTCGAGCAGGTACGAAAGTAGGTCATAGTGATCCGGTGGTTCTGAATGGAAGGGCCATCGCTCAACGGATAAAAGGTACTCCGGGGATAACAGGCTGATACCGCCCAAGAGTTCATATCGACGGCGGTGTTTGGCACCTCGATGTCGGCTCATCACATCCTGGGGCTGAAGTAGGTCCCAAGGGTACGGCTGTTCGCCGTTTAAAGTGGTACGCGAGCTGGGTTTAGAACGTCGTGAGACAGTTCGGTCCCTATCTGCCATGGGCGTAGGAAAATTGAGAGGGTTTGCTTCTAGTACGAGAGGACCGAAGTGAACGCACCGCTGGTGTACGGGTTGTGATGCCAATTGCATTGCCCGGTAGCTACGTGCGGAATAGATAAGTGCTGAAAGCATCTAAGTACGAAACTAGCCTCGAGATGAGTTTTCCCTGATGAGAATCAGTAAGGTCCGTTTGAGACTAAGACGTAGATAGGTCAGGTGTGTAAGTGTAGTGATACATTGAGCTAACTGATACTAATGAACCGAGAGTCTTAACCTTACAACTCGGAGTTGTTTTGGGATACGCGAGAGAGAAGATAAAATCATCGGAAGGTGGTTAAAGAATGTAGAAACAGTTTGTTCCGGATTGAGGAATTGATGTAAAGATGAGATAATGTACATCAATAGAGAAAGAGAAGACAGGATATGTCTGGCGGTAATAGCGCGGTGGTCCCACCTGACCCCATGCCGAACTCAGAAGTGAAACGCCGTAGTGCCGATGGTAGTGTGGGTATTACCCATGTGAGAGTAGGGTGCCGCCAGACTTTTAAAT